>NZ_JBAKFX010000100.1:0-7404 GCF_037577855.1 Dethiothermospora halolimnae
TCACGGGGCGCGAGAGTTCAAATCTCTCCTTCTCCGCCAAAATGTGGGCCTTTAGCTCAGTTGGTTAGAGCGCCCGGCTCATAACCGGTAGGTCTGGGGTTCGAATCCCTGAAGGCCCACCACATTTTAGGGGTATAGTTCAGTTGGTAGAACGTCGGTCTCCAAAACCGAATGTCGTGGGTTCAAGTCCTGCTACCCCTGCCAGTAAATGATATATAATGTATAGTAGTTACGGGGTGTAGCGCAGTTTGGTAGCGCATCTGGTTTGGGACCAGAGGGTCGCGGGTTCAAATCCTGCCACCCCGACCAAATTTTTATAGGGGCTTATAGCTCAGCAGGTTAGAGCGCACGCCTGATAAGCGTGAGGTCGGTGGTTCGAGTCCACCTAAGCCCACCAGAGATGTGGGCCTTTAGCTCAGTTGGTTAGAGCGCCCGGCTCATAACCGGTAGGTCTGGGGTTCGAATCCCTGAAGGCCCACCACATTTTAGGGGTATAGTTCAGTTGGTAGAACGTCGGTCTCCAAAACCGAATGTCGTGGGTTCAAGTCCTGCTACCCCTGCCAGTGAACGATATATAATGTACAAGTAGTTACGGGGTGTAGCGCAGTTTGGTAGCGCATCTGGTTTGGGACCAGAGGGTCGCGGGTTCAAATCCTGCCACCCCGACCAAATTTTTATAGGGGCTTATAGCTCAGCAGGTTAGAGCGCACGCCTGATAAGCGTGAGGTCGGTGGTTCGAGTCCACCTAAGCCCACCAGAGATGTGGGCCTTTAGCTCAGTTGGTTAGAGCGCCCGGCTCATAACCGGTAGGTCTGGGGTTCGAATCCCTGAAGGCCCACCACATCTGCCCAGATAGCTCAGTCGGTAGAGCAGGGGACTGAAAATCCCCGTGTCGGTGGTTCGATTCCGCCTCTGGGCACCAATTAAAGAGCAGAGTGAAAACTGCATAAACAAAAGGATTAGCTTAAAGCTAATCCTTTTGTTTATGCTTAAAAATCACATATTTTTCTATGTAGGTACTGAATATATTCAGGAGGACTTTTAAAGCCATATAGTTATAACAATAATAAAATTTAGTTGCTGGGGGACTCATAATTTCTCTTGTTACTGGGAGATTCATAACTTCTCTTGTTGCTGGGGGATTCGTAATCCCACAGCCTATTAGAAAATACAGTTTTTGGTATAATAGGTCTTCAATATATTGAAGCCTTACATATATTTAATAATTACACATGTTATTGTGATATAGAATCTGTATTTTGTTAATTAAAAACATTATAAATAATCTCACTGATTAATCCCTTCAAATTTTCTTTTATAAATTTATTATTCTCTCTTAAAATAATGATATTTTCTGGCAGATTATACTCAGTTAGATCAGTAAAATTTAGTGGTAAGGAAGAGTCACACTTATCAAAATAGATACAATTAGAACCACTGGATAACTTTCCATTATATACTTCTAAAGAAAGGTATAGTTTCCCATTTTTCGGGGAGAAGTCTATATTATAACCTCCACTGTAATAGGTCTGATCCTTTAATGAAAGTGTAGATGTTTTAGCTACTATTTTTAGTATATCACCATTAAAGTCCAACTCTGTTAAATTAAACTTAATATTTAATTTATTATTTAAAATAGTCGTAGTAATAAAAACCTTATTTTTTTCTTCTACAATATCGAATATTTTTAATATATCAGGAAGATAATAGACATCATCATAATTATGTTTCAATATTATATCTTTTAATGTATTGTTTTTAGTCTTTATATACTCTTTATACATACTTGAACTTTTTTTCCCAGATATTAAGTCTTCTCTATGTATATCAAGGTATTTTTCAATATTCTTTAATTTATAGCTATCAAGACTTAATATATCTTTATTACTTCTAATATACTCATACAAGTCTATGCTATTACTTTTATTAATTATAAAGTCTAATGAGTTATATTTATATCTATCATTAAGGAAAGGGATATCAAACCTATTACCATTATAAGATAAAATATAATCATACTTTACTATTTCCTTCTTAAATTTTTTAAGTAATATTTCTTCATCATCGAAGGAATTGGCAAAAAATTGTTTAATAATTAAAGAATTTTCTTTATAAAGGGATAATCCAATTAGAATTACTTTGTCTCTTTTTCTATGAAATCCAGTTGTTTCTATATCAAAAAAACAAAAAGTTTTATTTGTTAATACATTTTTTAAATTGTTAGGGATTTTAAGTTTGTTTTCTTTTTTTATTTTATAATTTAGGATGTCCAACTTCATATACCTCCTTGCTATTAAGTTTTATTAAAGACACTAAACTATCGATACTTATTAATAAATGAATATGTTACTTATTATAACAAACAGATAAGGATTATACTAATAGCTGTTTGAAATTAGCAGTAAATAAAGGTATAATGTTATAAGTCTTAAAGCTAATATATTTATATAGGGGGCAAAATGATGGATAAACTTAAGCCATTTAAAAAAGATATATATCGATTATTAAAAGAAGAGAAAAATTCAGATACTGAAGGATACATAAACCATGTGAAAACTTTATTATACTACATAGGTAGGGTTGTCCTATGTACATCACTTTATAGAAAAAATGCTATAAATGAAAAAGATTTTAGTGATTTGGTGGATGGAAAATCAAATAAATACCTTCCACCAATATTTGATAAGATTCAGTATAATTATATGGAAAAATTATCTCAGCTAGAAAAGGGCATAATAATAAGAGATATATTAAAGCTTGATATAAAAGAGATTAGACAGTTTTCTTTAGGAGAGTTGTATGAATATTTTATAACTAATAAAGAAAGAAAAACTTTAGGTCAGGTATATACTCCTTTAGATATAATAGACTATATGATAAATGAAACTGTAGGGGATAAGGAGATAATAGACAATCCTTACTATAAGATTATAGATCCCACATGTGGTGGAGGATATTTTCTTGAGAAAATTTATAAAAAACTATATTATATTTTCAATAAAAATTATAATAAAATAATAGAAGCCAATCCTAACATTGAAGAAGAATTAAAGTGGGGGATTGGGAAATTTATTATAGAGAACAATATATGGGGAACGGATATTGATCAATTTGCGGTATTTATGAGTACCATAACTTTATTGTTAAAAGTAGATGAGTTAGAAGTCACTCCAAATATATATGTAAGGGATATTTTATTGGAAGATAAATATGACCTATTTTCGATTTTAGATAGAAATCCAAATTTCAAGAATAATAAATTTGATGTTGTTATAGGGAATCCACCCTATATAGGGCATAAAAAAATAGATAAAGAATATAGAAAAAAGTTACAGTACTATTATGGGGATGTCTATAATAACAAATCAGACATTGCATTTTGTTTCTTTAAAAAAGGTCATAATATTTTAAAAGAAGATGGAAAATTAATATATATAGTTTCAAGATATTTTAGTGAATCTCCGTCGGCAAAAAGTCTAAGAAACTTTCTAAAAAATAATTTTTCTATTAATAAAATAATAGATTTTTATGGAAAAAAAGTATTTAAAGGAATAGGTATAAGCCCTATTATAATAAAATGTTTAAAAGGAGAATCATATAATAACCATATTGATGTATATAAATTAACAAATAGTAATAAAATAAATAATTTGATAGATCAAATAGAAAACAGGAAGGTTTTTAGACACTTTAGAATAAAACAAAAAGATATAAGAGACGACGGGTGGATATTAATTGGAAATAATGAGAGAAAACTATTAAATAAAATTATAAATCTTGGTGATTTTAAATTAGATAATATATGTAATTGTAATCAAGGTGTTATAACAGGATGTGATAAAGCCTTTATAGTGGATAAGGAAACTATAAAAGAAGAGAACTTAGACAAAAAGTTCATAAAGCCATGGATAAAAAATAGTAATATAGGAAGATACCAACTTAAAGATACAAATAAATATATCTTATACACGGATTTAATAGATGATATTGATAAGCATAACAGTATAAATGAGCATATAATTCCTTATAAAGATAGATTAATGAAGCGAAGAGAATGTTTAAGGAGAAAAAGAAAATGGTATCAATTACAATGGGGAAGAGATTACAATATATTTAAAGATCCAAAGATAATTTTTCCCTTTAAATCAGAAAAAAACAGATTTACTATAGTATATGACGAAAAGCTTTGTAGTGCTGATATCTACATAATTAGGATTAAAGATGAGATAAGAAATAAAATTTCTCTAGAATATTTATTAGCATTTTTAAACTCCAGTGTCAGTGAATTTTATTTTAAATGTATTGGAAAAAAAATTGGAGATAACTTATATGATTATTATCCTAATAAACTAATGACTTTAAAATTAAAAGTGGGAGATAACATAACCTTTGTAGATAATGTAGTTAAGAGACTGATAAGTTTATATAGTTGCTTGAAAAAATACAATTTTAAAGAAAAAGAGTATGACAAGATAAAAAGTGAAATTGAAAATTTGGAGGAAACTTTAGAGACTTACTTTTATGAGTTATATAGACTGAGTGAAGGAGAAATAAAAATTATAAAAAATAATATAACTTGAATTACTACATTATAGGGAGAGGGGATTTCATGAGTGTAGTAGATTTATCTAACTACAAAGTTACCATGGTAGAGAAAATCTGTCTTAATAAATTTCAAAATGACTTAATGTTAGAGCTAAGTAATTTTAGTAGAAAAGCTATAACCTACATTACTACAACAATAAAAGAGGATATTGCTGACTTAGAAAGAGAAGGAATAATTTTTGATAATAGGTTAATAAACATTGGGTGTACAATGTATCTTGGAATAGCTTGGAGTATGTATAGAAAGGGGAAAAAGTTAGGTCAAGAAGATGAAAATATAAAAACAATAACCAAATATAATGGAAAGGATAATGATGTAATTCAACAATATGTAGAAAACAGTGGGTATATGGATATAATACAGGAAATTGTTTTAAGATATTATACATTATATTTTAGCAGGCATTTAGAAGATATAATGTCAAGAATGGAAATAACAGATCATCCTTTTATTAATAATAAAGAAGAGTTAAAAAATATTATTTTAAGGCATTTAAGTAGCTATGCCGTTAAGGTAATAATAGTGGGAATCAAGGATAAAGAAAACATATTAAAAAATTAGTATATTTTTCATAAAATAAGTCTAGTTTTGACATATAACTTTAATAAAACTGTAATATCCATATTAATACAAAATTCCTTAAGTATGATATAATTATATAATGAACATATATTATGAAACTTAATAGACCCAATTACGTCTATATATAAAGTGAGGAGGGAAGAGTTTGAAAAAGAAAAGAATATGGATACTAGTATTTATAGTCTGTATCATTTTAAATATAAATTTAACTTCATATGCTGATAAATTTTATTTTGATATCTTTGGGCACTGGGCTATTGATACTATAATGTGGGCTACAAATGAAGTTGAATTATTTTCAGGATATGAGGATCGAACATTTAGACCAGATAATCCTATTTCTAGAGCTGAGTATGTAACTCTTCTATACAGAACAGCTAAGAAAAATGATGTTATTCAAAATGAAAAAGATATTCAAAAGGATAAAGGCTACATATATACTGATTTAAATGAAAAATTTTGGGCCTATAATGAAATTTTAACCATAGCACAATATTTAGATAACCATGACACCAAGGTTAAATTTAATAAGATTTTTGACGGAGATAAATTTAAACCAAATAAGAATATAACAAGGGAAGAAGCTGTGGTATTACTTAGTGTATTTACCACACCACCTATAGAGGAAAAAAAGATTGACTTTGAAGATATAGATAGTGATTATAAATATTATGATGAAATAAAAAAACTAGTTAGCAACGGTATAATTAATGGTTATGAAGATAATACCTTTAGACCCGAGGATAATATAACTAGAGCGGAGGCATCTAAGATATTTAAAGAATTTTATTCAGATATGAAGCTTTTAAGTAGCAATTATATTAAAGAATTTCAATTGATTGATAACCCTAATTATAAAAGATATTTATTGTTTGGGGATTATAATAACAAAGATTTTACAGACGAAGATTTTCTATATGCGAGGGCAGAGTCAACATTGGAGTATAAATCTATTGTCCATTATATTCCCTATGAGGAAAAACATTTATATGATCCAGAACCAATAAAGACTTTAATGAAACTGAGGGATTCTGGTTATTGGAATGTAGTAGGAACGAACTATTATTTATTAAAATATGGAAATTTAAATGAAGATAAGAAAGAGGAATTATATTATGAGCTACTAACGGACTATATAAACAGAAAAGATCTTGATAACTACGAATCTATTAAGATATTTGAGAACATTGATTATAGGATTTCGGATAGTGAAATTTTAATCAAAGCATTAGATAAGTGGCAAAAAACAGCCACAAGTATAGAGAGTAGGTATAATGCTGTATCTTTAAAATCTAAGGTATTATTTAAAAGTGATCAAATAGAAGAAGCTTTATATTTATTAAATAAACAAATACTAAGTACCTCTAGTTATAAGGAGGTTGATCCTGATATAAAAAAGACAATTATATTTAATAAAGTATATATATTATATGAAACTAATAAGCTTTCAGAAGCCATGAAAACATTAGAAAAAGGATTGAGGGATACTAATAATAGATATGATAAGGAATTTAAAGGGGCTATGAAACAGATATTGGTAAAAGCAGATAATATGAATATTGAGATTGACAGAGAAAATAATAAATCGGAGGAAAATCTGATTTTAAAACCTAATATTGAAACAGAAGATGGGAATTCAGAAGAGGAAATAATGGAAGAAACAGAGTACTAAAGGAGAAGATATTGTGATACATGTATTGGCTAAGGGTTTGATAAGAAAAGAAGATTCAATATTATTAATAAAAAGAGATTTAAATTCTTCCTTTGGAGGAGGACTTTGGGATATACCCGGTGGAAAATTAGAGTTTGGAGAAGAAACAAAGGATGCTCTTTTAAGAGAAGTATATGAAGAAACAGCTTTAGATATAAATGTATTAAGGGTTTTAGACGTATGTTCTGGAATTAGTGATAAAAAAGGGAAGCAGTATATAACTATAATTTATTTGACTGATTATATGAAAGGAAAAATAAACCTTAATGAAGAACATGATGAATATATATGGGTTAAGTTAGATGAATTAGATAGATATAAGAGTGATATGGTGTATTATGCGAAACATGGTATAGAATATTATAAAGAACAAAATAAAATTTAAAGTTTTTATGGGACACAAGTATTGTGTCTCTATTTTATTTATGGAATTTATATCAAACTTATGAAAATTTTAATATTTATAAAAGATAAGTAAGTAAAATAATAAATATATTTATATAAT
>NZ_JBAKFX010000101.1:0-7262 GCF_037577855.1 Dethiothermospora halolimnae
AATCTCTTTTCTTAAAGTGTCATCAGATGTTGTTTTCTTTTCATTACTATCTGTAGCACATCCAGATAAAAATACTAATAATACCATAATTACGATCAATATAACTATTCTCTTCATAAACTCCCCCATCTTTATCTTTTATTGGTAATTATGTTGTTATAAGTAATTATATCGTATATTTTACACAAAGTACACTTTACATAGAAAAACTATTATATATTAATTTAAATTTATCTTAATAATAAAAATAGCGGTCACTAATAAAAACCAAGTTGTCGCCACAATAATTAACAATTAACCATTCACAATTAACAATTGTCTTCCCTATTCATTTAAATATATATTATACTGATTCTCTAACTCCTGTAACTTTCTTTCTAACTTACTATCACTGTACTCTTCATCTGCAAATACTAGCTTAAATATATCCTTATATAGCTTATTTCTTAGAGTAAACATTTTCATATTTTGGTCTTTATATACTATCTTAGTCTTATATTCTCCACTCTTTATTTTTTCTAGTTGATATTCTTTTAACTGTAATGCTTTTTCATTAAAGTCTCCGTTTTTTTCGACTTTTTTGATTTTATTTTCTATATTTTTATTTACAGGATAAAATCGACTTCCAAGCTTTTTGAAATCAGCATAAAGTTTCATCTGGGTTTTATCACTTAAAATATAATTTAAAAATTTTATAGCATTATCTATATTCTTGCCATTTTTATTTACTAAAAATCCTGCTAAATATACATTCTCACCTCTAGCCCCAGTATAAGGTAGTACTGCTTTATTTTTTCTTATTTTATTGTCTAGTGTTGAAGTATATAATCCATTCTCTGATGGATAGTGGAATATATAGTTTAATGGTAAGCTATCAAAATTATTGTACTTTGTCTGTTCCTCTTTAGTTAGATTATTAAAGTCAAAGAATATTTTATAATAATCCTCCTCTTTTAAATTATTTGGAACTTCATATTTGCCATATAAAAATTCATCTCTTAAATCTTTGATTGTGTCTTTCACTTCTTTAGTATTTATATTGGCTTTTTTACTTTTCATATCTATAATATCTATTTCATTAATCTTATGATAATATGTTTCACTAATTAAACGGCTTTTAAGTTTTCTTCCATTTTCCTTTAACCACTTATCTCTAATAGTTATATAATCATCCCAACTCCAATTTAAGTCGGGTTCTTCTATCCCCATTTTACTGGATTCATATTTGTTCAGCTCTATAAAATTCGTTTCCATACCTATAGGAACAAAATAATTATTTTTATCCCTAATAGAATCATATATATTATCTAAGTTCTCTATTTTCCCCTCTAAATTTAATGCAACTCCACTTTCTGTATATATCTTGGTAGGCATATTATAAAAATATATTAAAGTTGGCCCCTTATCCAAATATAACTTGGTATTCAACTTTTTTATAAACTCCTGCTGATTCTCTGCCTCTATCACATCGTATCTAATATTTATTCCCGTTTTTTCTTTTATTTTAGCAAGTTCTCCCCTTAACATTGGAAACTTTATTTGCAATTCCCAGTAATAAGGATCCCATATAGCTATTGTAACTTCATCTTCCTTTACACCTTTTTTATCATCAATGCTGTCATTGGAGTTATCTTCTTTATTTTCAATTTCTTCTTTCAAAGAATTATCTGATGTTATTTTCTTTTCATTGTCACCTGTAGTACATCCAAATAAAGATGATAGTGATGCCATAACTAAAATTATTATGACTACTCTTTTCATAAAATTTCTCCTTTCTTTTTTAGTTTATATTGGTAATTATGTAGTTATAAGTAATTATATCATATCTTTTGCGTTAAGATATGGGCTATAAAGGAGAACCCATCATTAAGTACTGCTATATAATCAAATACAATTACCTAAAAAAATAAAGCACCCTAGAACAACTGTGTCCATTAGGTGCTTTTAGCAAGTTAAATCATATTTTCCTTAGTGTCTTTGCTTATTTATTTTCTTTTTTAAACTTAATACTTCCTTCTCATTTAATCCCGTTATATTTACTATCATATTAATGTCCAACTCTTCTTTTAACATTTTCAAAGCTATCTCTATAGCTTTATTTTTTTCTCCTGTTCTGATTCCTTTTTCTATTCCTTCTTTCATTCCTTCTTTTTTAATATTATCTAATGTTCTTTCCAAATTATGAACCATTTTATCTACCTCCTTTTGATTAGATTTATCTAAAACTTCATCTACATCCTTTTCCATGTCTTTATCTAATCTGGGCTTAATTATCTTTTTTAACCACTGTTTAAATACTTCAAATTGTTCTGGACTTATTTTCTTTAATATATATTTCATCTTTGTTAGTCTTCTTATTAGTTCTTTTTGGTCTATTTCTTGGTCCAATAAAAATATTGATGATACCAAATTTGAAAGATTATATAGCTCTTTTTCCTCATATCTATTTATGTCAAATAATATATAACTAAAGTCTAATATATTATCATCAAATAGTTCATATCCATTTAATATCTCTTTAAAACTTCTACAAGCTGTCCAATTATTTTTACCGTTGTATAAAACTATCGGTATAATAGATGGTAATCTAAAGCCTTTTCTTCTTTTTTCTCGCTTTGTAGTATTTTTTAATATTTCTCTCCATATCTCTGTCATATAAAATAACAATCTCATTGGCATCTGAAAGTCAACCTTAGACTGAAATTCTAATAGTACATAACATATTATTTCTTTTCCACCTACATTTATCTTATATACAATATCCGACTCCTCTTCTTCAAAGTCTCCCAAAATATATGATTTGTTTACTAATGTTAAATTTTCCTCTTTTATTAATTTCACCCACTCTTTATTAACAAAACTTCTTAATAACTCTAAAAAAGTTTCCTTATGGGAAAATATATGTTTATATCCTACGTCATGGGGATGGTGTATATTTCTATCCATCTTATCACTTCCTAAATTACTTATTAACTATATTATATCATATTTTAAAATTTTGAACCCTTATTATGTGATAACAAAAACGGCGACACCTCCTAAACCTAAGTTGTCGCCACAATAATTAACAATTAACCATTCACAATTAACAATTAGCAATTGTACTCCCTATTCATTTAAATAAACACTATACCTATCCTCTAACTCCTTTAACTTCCTGCTTAATTCTTCATCACTATATTCCTCTTCTGTAAATATAAACTTAAATAAGTCTTTATAGAGTTTCCTTCTTAAGTTAAATGTCTTTAATGTTCTATCATTTCTATATAATTTTGGTTTTATTTCTCCTTTTTCCATTTTGTCATGTATATAATTTTTAAGCTCTGTAACCTCTGGCTCTAAATCCTGCTCTGACTCTATTTTGTCTATATCATCTTCTACTGTTTTTATTACTGGAGCATATGTGTACTTACCTTTATACATTTTCATTTGAAATTCTTCTCCCAAAAGTCTGTTTAAAAACTTATATCCTAACTCTTTATTTTTCCCATTTTTATTAACTATAAACCCACCTAAATCCACATTATATTTAGGATGTTCAATATTTGGAAAGCTTATCCTATCCTCCATAATACCAGTTTTTATACTAGCTGTTTTTAACCCATTAGATGACATAGAATTGAAATAGTAGATTGACATCCCTTTAGTCCTAAATTCTTCATATTTACTTCTGTCCTGATGACTAAAATCAAAACAGGCTTTATAGTAGTCTTCATATGTAAAGTCATTTGGCAAAATATATTTTCCTGAATATATTTCCTTTTTCATAGTCTTTATATTTTCTCTCATTATTTTAGTATCTATGTTTATTGCTTTATAATCTTCACTAAATATATTCATATTATTCAACTTATCTGTTACTATATCACTTACATCACTCCATGAGATTTCTATTGGGGCATTGTATTCTACCCATTTTTTTCTTATATCATAGTATTCATCTGCTGTTAAGTTTAAATTAGGCATTTCTATATTTAGTTTTTCTATCTGACCTTTATTAAATGACGTACACAAATACCTTGCACCTATAGGTACAAAATATACTTCATCTTCTAAATAAAAGTCATATATATTATTAATATTAGGTACCTTATCATTATCTATTTTCTCTGCTATTCCTTTTTCTTTAAACATTTTATAAATAAACGACATATCAGGTATCCGTATAAGGGTAGGACCTTCGTCTAAATATAACTTAACATTTAGTTTATCCAAAAACTCTTTATAATCCCTAGCCCTAATTACATCAAATTCAACTATTATATCGCTAATACCATTATATGTACATACATCATCAAACTCAGCCATATCAGCCACTTTTTCATTATAATAATACATATCCCATACAGCTATGGTTATCTCTTTATCTTCTACTTCTTCACTATTAGTACTCTCTACCTTTTTACTATCGATATCATCTTCATTTGTACATGAAGCTAGTAGTAACATAATAGAAAATATAATGCATAATACTTTTTTCATATCTATAACCTCCCTATATTAACTCTTATATATATAAGAGTATTCAATATATGGAAAAGTTCATTTTTTATGTAAAAAATAAAGCACCTCAGAACAACTGTGTCCATTAGGTGCTTTTAGCAAGTTAAATTATATTTTCCTTAGTGTCTTTGCTTATTTATTTTCTTTTTTAAACTTAATACTTCCTTCTCATTTAATCCCGTTATGTTTACTATCATATTAATGTCCAACTCTTCCTTTAACATTTTTAAAGCTATCTCTATGGCTTTATTTTTTTCTCCTTTTTCCATCCCTTCTTTTATTCCTTCTTTTTTAATATTATCTAATGTTCTTTCCAAATTATGAACCATTTTATCTACCTCCTTTTGATTAGATTTATCTAAAACTTCATCTACATCCTTTTCCATGTCTTTATCTAATCTAGGCTTAATTATCTTTTTTAACCACTGTTTAAATACATCAAATTGTTCTGGACTTATTTTCTTTAATATATATTTCATCTTTGTTAGTCTTCTTATTAGTTCTTTTTGGTCTATTTCTTGGTCCAATAAAAATATTGATGATACCAAATTTGAAAGATTATATAGCTCTTTTTCCTCATATCTATTTATGTCAAATAATATATAACTAAAGTCTAATATATTATCCTCAAATAGTTCATATCCATTTAATATCTCTTTAAAGCTTCTACAAGCTGTCCAATTATTTTTACCATTGTATAAAACTATCGGTATAATAGATGGTAATCTAAAGCCTTTTCTTCTTTTTTCTCGCTTTGTAGTATTTTTTAATATTTCTCTCCATATCTCTGTCATATAAAATAACAATCTCATTGGCATCTGAAAGTCAACCTTAGACTGAAATTCTAATAATACATAACATATTATTTCTTTTCCACCTACATTTATCTTATATACAATATCCGACTCCTCTTCTTCAAAGTCTCCCAAAATATATGATTTGTTTACTAATGTTAAATTTTCCTCTTTTATTAATTTCACCCACTCTTTATTAACAAAACTTCTTAATAACTCTAAAAAAGTTTCCTTATAGGAAAATATATGTTTATATCCTACGTCGTGGGGATGATGTATATTTCTATCCATCTTGTCACTTCCTAAATTACTTATTAACTATATTATATCATATTTTTAAATTTTGAACCCTTATTATGTGATAACAAAAACGGCGACACCTCCTAAAACTAAGTTGTCGCCACAATAATTCACAATTAACAATTGTTTTTCCTATTCATTTAAATATATATTATACTGATTCTCTAGCTCCTGTAGCTTTCTTTCTAACTTACTATCACTGTACTCTTCATCTGCAAATACTAGCTTAAATATGTCCTTATATAGCTTATCTTTTAGTATATATATGCTCATATTTTGATCTTCATAGGTTAATTTAGGTTTATTTTCTCCACTTTTTATTTTTTCTAATTCTTCTGCTTTTATCCTCAATGCTTTATCATTTAAGTCTCTATTTTTCTCAAGCTTTTTTATTTCATCTTCTATATCTTTATTTACTGGATAAAAAGATAGTACATACATTTCTATTCTTGTATTATAAAGCCTCATCTGTACCTCATCACTTAATAAGTAATCTATAAGCTTTACTCCCTCTTCTATATTTTCCCCATTTCTATTTATTAAGAAGCCTCCTAATGATAAATTTCTATCTCTATTTTTAATGTTAGATACTATCATACCGTTTTCTTCCTCAATAGTTTTATCTATAGCATATGGATATAATTCGTTTTCTTGTGTATATATATATATATAATTTTGATTATATCTTATAAAATTTTTATATCCTTCCTTCTCCTGTTCTGATATTTTTTTAGTGGTGAAATATGCATTATAGTAATCTTCCTCTTTAAAATCTTTTGGCAATATATATTTTCCCCCAAAAAATTCTTTCCTTAACCCTTTAATGCACTTTTTTATTTCTTCTGTATTTATATTTGCTTTTTTATTTTTTGTGTCTATAATATCTAATTGATTAATACTATAATCATAAATCTTTCTTATAAATTGACGTCTTAGCTTCACTTCGTTTTTCTCTAACCATTTATCTCTAATATTTTTATAATCCTCCCAGCTCCAATTATATTCTGGTTCTTTTATATCTAAATAAGCAAATTCATCTTTATCTATTAAACAAATTTCTTTGTTCATTCCTATAGGAATAAAATAATTATTTTTATCTTTTATAGAATCATATATTTTATTTAAATTTTTTAATTTCCCATCTAAATTTAAAGCCACACCACTATCTGTATATATCTTTATTGGGGTTTCACAAAGGTATATTAGTGTAGGTCCCTTATCTAGATATAATTTGGTATTTAACTTTTTAAAAAACTCTTCTTGAGTTTCTCCTTTTATAATATCATACTTTATTTTTAATCCCGTTTCTTTTTCAATTTCATCAAGACCATATACTAGCATTTTAAAGTTTACTTGATAATAATGATAGTCATCCTCCCAAATAGCTATCGTTACCTCATCTTTATTTGTTTCTTCTAATAAGTTATTTGAAATTGATTTTTTATCAGTGTCTCCTTGGAAACATCCCGATAAGATCATTACTAATAATATAAAAGATATAAATATTCTTTTCATTCCATCCCCTCCTAATTTATAAGGGTTTTGTCAAAAGTTTTATCAAAAAACCTTGACAAAACCTTTATTTTTACAAATTTATATATAAAATACTTGCCACCCCCCAAAAATAGGGTACAATTTTATTGACAAGATAAAATTAAGACCAAT
>NZ_JBAKFX010000102.1:0-7254 GCF_037577855.1 Dethiothermospora halolimnae
CGGACTTTAGTTTGTTATGCAACCTTATCCAACTATAGACAGCCTCAAATGTGATTCGTATACCTCAGACCGGGATTTTGCCGCCGACTTCCTTCAGATTCCACCTCACGGTGGACACCCTTGTCTTTAGCTAGCACCTATATCACCTTCGGTGTTCGGGACTTTCACCCTATAGACTGTGTCCATGCTGGGCACACATAAAAAAAGAATAGTCAAAACTGACTATTCTTCCTTAAAGCAACTTCCTCCAATAAATTCCCTTATTATAGAGGTACAGGGTATATTATTTTCGTTATTAATATTTTTAAAATATTTAACAAATTTTAATAATCTTTTACTCTCTGAATAGAATCTATTATCTTTATCAATTTCTTTTAATAAAGGCTCCACATACTTTCTTAAAACTGAAAGTTCATATACAAGGGCAGAGTTAAACATTACATCGGCTTCCTCTTGATAAGGAAATATATTTCGTTCTTCTCCCCTTCTTACAGAGCTCCATAACTCTAAAGTCCTAGTAGCATCATTTCCCCTAAAGTTATGGTCCCTTACCATTCTTCGTATTAACCTAGTATCCGTTGTACGTATCCTATTATGTCCATCAATATTAAGCTGGGTTAATGCACTTACATATATCTTAAATTTATTTTTTTGAGGTATTGATGAAGTTAACTTTTCATTTAAACCATGTATTCCTTCTATAATAATTGCATTTTCTTTATCAATTTTGATTTTATTTCCTCTATATTCCCTTGTTCCTGTTACGAAATTAAATGTGGGAATTTCAACTTCTTCGCCCTCTAAAAGTTTTATCAAATCACTATTAAAGGTTTCTATATCAATAGCATCTATGGATTCAAAATCATACTGGCCATTTTCATCCAATGGAGTATCTTCCCTATTTACAAAGTAATCATCCAATGAAATTGATATAGGCTTCTTGCCATTTACTTTTAGTTGGGTAGATAACCTTTGGGCAAATGTGGTTTTTCCCGATGATGAAGGTCCTGCTATTAGTATTAATCTAATATCATCATTTTCACAAATTTTATCAGCTATGTTGGCAATTTTCTTCTCATGTAAAGCTTCCGATATTCTTATTAATTCATGTATAGAATTATTAAGTATCTTATCGTTTAATGAAGAAACATAACCTACATCCAATATATCTCCCCATTGTTCTGCTTCCCTAAATATTTTTGATAACTTACTATGTTCTTCAAACTTTGGTATTTTAAAGTTTTCTTCTTTTCTCGGAAATCTAATTATTATTCCAGGGTGATAATATTTTAAATCAAACTCCCCTATACATCCAGTGGACACCGCTAAGTAACCATAAAATGTATCGTAAAATCCATCTAGGTTATATACATGTTTATACTCTTTATTTCTATGTTTCAATAGCCTTATTTTATCCTTCATATTTTGGTTGTTAAAAATCTTAATCGCCGCTTCTTTAGGCATCTTTTCCCTAGTTATAGGTAAATCTTTATTAATGATCTCCTTCATTTTGGATTTTATTTTATCTATTGTATCTAAATCAATATTATCAACATTATGTATCTCTGTATACAGTCCTTTGCTTAATGAATGTTCAATGGTTACTTCACAATTTGGCAGTATATCACTACAAGCTTTAATAAATATATAAGATAATGTTCTAACATATATCCTCATTCCATCTTTATTAGTTATATCTAAGAGTTTAAGTGTAGTATCTTCCGTTATTTTATAATTAAGGTGTCTAACTTCATTATTTATAAGTGCTCCTAAATATTTCTTATATTCCCTAGGCTTTATTTTTCTTATTACGTCTATAATTTTAATATTTTTTTTAACTACTAATTCTCCTAAGTTTTCAATAGATACTTCAACAACTTCTTTATTTTTTACCATATACATCCCCCTTAATCTTATTTGTTATAAACCTATTCAGTTATATATACCCAAAATTTAAGTGTTTAAGATATGATTCTTTAAATTAATTGGGGGATCATAAATCCCCCAATAACTAAAAATATTTTATATTTACTATTTACATCATTGGTTTACTAGGTTGAGAAATATTTGATAGAGCTGCTCCAGCTTCATTTGTATATATATTTCTCACAGCTAAATCTCCTATAGATAACATTCCTACTATAGAGTTATTTTCCACTACAGGTAATCTTCTTATTTGATTTTGAGCCATAATTTTTGCTGCTTCATGGATATCAGTATCAGGAGTCACTGATACAATATTTTTTGACATTATATTACTAACTGGCGTGTTTATATCACTTCCCTCTGATACATTCCTAATTACAATATCTCTATCAGTCACTATACCTATAGGTTTGTTAGAGTTATTACAAACAGGCATTACTCCAACATTTAAACTTTTCATTTGACTTGCAGCATCCTTTATAGAGCTATTTTCAGTGACAGTTGAAATATCAGATGTCATAACTTCTCTTACTTTCACAATATCATCCTCCTTATGATTTTACTCATATTTAGGATGTGTAATATTTATTTTTTTAAACATATTATCTTAAATTTATCATGTTATATCAGTTAATTATTGGAAATTTTCAAAGATAGTGTTTTATTAACTTCCTTAAAACCCACTCTGTTATAAAATCTTATTGCGTTAATATTTTGAGAGTTTACATTCAATCTAATATAATCTATACCTAGACCTTTAAACCAGCATATAGCTTCACCAACAAGATTATCAGAAACACTATGTCCTCTATAAAACTCCTCTACAAATAAATCACTAATATAGCCCACAGGTTTCTGATGAAACATCTCATTTGTATTTCTTATCTCTCCTCTAATAAATCCTATATTATATTTTCTTTCTTTGGCTATCAACAATAATCTTCCATTATTGTTTAGATCCTTTTTAAAGGACTCCATTAAATATTCTCTCCAATCTGATGCAGGTTCTAAATAGTCACTAAAAGGTCTATGCCAATTAGAAAGCTTTTCCCACATAGCTATAATGGCTGGTAAATCCCTTTCCCTAGCCCTAGTAACTTTCAAAAACAAGTCCCCCTTTATTTACCAAATAACTCCTCTTTTATTATATTTGCTTTTGTATCCATAGGTGCCACAATTTTTTTATTATTTAAATAGTCTAACTTACCATCCAAACCGTTTAGAACTATTTTATAAGCATGTAAAAACTGATTTTCCAATTTATATTTACCTAAAAAATATTTATTAACCTTCTTATCTCCATATTTCAAATCTCCTATAATAGGATGGCCTATAGAAGCTAAATGGGCTCTAATTTGATGGGTACGCCCTGTTAATAATTCAATCTCTAACATAGTGAAATTTTTATTTTCATTTAATATTTTTATTTTTGTATGTATTTTTTTGCTTCCCTTTATTTCATGGCCTAAAATATCAACCTTATTAGTCTTCGGTTCTTTTATTAAATATCCCTTTAACTCTTTATCAGTGGCAACCTTCCCCTTAACAATACATTTATAATACTTATCTATATTTCCATTTCTAATACTCTCATTAATAGACTGTAGTGCTAAGTTATTTTTTGCCCCTATTATAATTCCACTTGTATTTTTATCTAATCTATTACATATAGCAGGAATAAATGTTTTCTCTTTTTCAGGATCATACTCTCCTCTTTTATGTAAATAGGATATTAATTGTTTCACTACAGTGTTTTCATTATTACCAGCTGAATGGGATAATAACCCTTTAGGTTTATTTATTATTATAATATTTTCATCTTCATATGTGACTTTAAATCTTATAACCACATCTTCTACTTTCTTATATTCTTTAAATTTATTTATTGTTTCTGTGGACATATAAAACTGAATTTTGTCACCCTCTTTAAGGTTTATATTTGGTTTAGCCCTTTTATTATTTAATTTAATTCTTTTTTTTCTTAGCATTTTATATATAAAACCCTTTGAAGCCTCTGGCATATATTTTTTTAAAAATCTATCGATTCTTTGGTTTTTTTCATTTGTATTTATAGTTATTTCATTCAAACAAACACCACCTTATATTTTAATTCTATCATATTTTCTTTTATACTATACAATAATTTTATGTAGCCTTAGATTATGACATTTTTTACCCATATTTTTCTTATTCGATTTAATACATCAAATATTGAAATATTACTATTAAATATGATATCATTATGATGTAATAATAAAAATTGAGGTGAATAACTTGAATAAATTATCGGAAAAAATCAAAGACCTATTATATGATTCGATGGACTTTATACTTATTATTGTAATTGTTATAGCTGTAGGGGGCACTATTATGTGGAGGGTAGATCTACTATTCAATACTGATAGTGATATTGTTATAGCTAAAGAAACTGACACTCCTGAAAAAACAGATATTGCTGAGAAAAATACTAATTTAATAGAAGAAAATGACACTT
Source organism: Dethiothermospora halolimnae (assembly GCF_037577855.1). NCBI lineage: Bacteria > Bacillati > Bacillota > Tissierellia > Tissierellales > Thermohalobacteraceae > Dethiothermospora > Dethiothermospora halolimnae. The sequence goes on from NZ_JBAKFX010000102.1 coordinate 4,421, forward strand.
CAATTGAAGAAGCTTCTGATAAGGAAGTAAATGATCTTGAAGATAATGGTGTTAAAAGTGATAGTAATAGTGAAGATATACAAGACTCAGAAACAAATAATGAAAAATCTAACGAAGATAAAAACAATACTGGATCTAATGATAAAGAAAATACTGATGAAGTAGTGAATATTTCTATCCCTGAAGGTACATCTGCCTTTAAGATAGCGGATATTTTAGTGGATAAGGGTCTGGTGGATAATAAATGGAATTTTTTAAATACGGCAACAGAGTTAAAATTAGATACAAAATTAAAACCTGGAGAGTTTAAAATTAAAAAAAATAGCTCTTTAGAAACCATGGTAAAAATACTTGCAAAATAGTCTTTGAAAACAATCACCCGTACGGGTGATTGTTTTGTGCAGAGTACAGGGAACAGGGTACAGGGTTTTAAATGTTCCAAGTTTTTCTCTGTACTCTGCTCCCTACACAAAAGAGAGGCCCTTGGCCTCTCTTTTAATACTTTTCATTAATGTAATTATCAATGAGAGATTTCCTCTTTCCTTCTTCAAAAACACCATTTGCTCTTAATATTTTTAACAACCATTTGCTTTTAGAATGAAATATTGCAAATTCATAATCATTTAAAACAATTTCATATAATTTGTTTTTAAGTTTTTCTGATTCTACCTTTATAAAATAAGCATCTACATTTTCAAATTCTAAGTATCTTAATAACTTCAAGGTTGATTTATCCTTCTCATTATAATAACGATGTGCTTTATTTAGATGATTCTTAAAGTATTTATAATGTTTTCCCTGCCTTTTTATATCTACACCTAACATGGTGTAATATTTAGCAAGCATATTATAATATTGGTAGTTATACATTCCCTTTTCAAAGCTATCTACTCTATCAAAGGGTTTCATCCTAATTTTTTGTATAAAATCGAAATTCATTTGTAAAAACTCTCGTTTTGTAATATCACCATTCCTAAATTGAATTATTAAAGAATCCCTATGCTCGAAAAATCTGTCAAAAATACTCTTACGTCTAGTATAAGCCACAATAAACACCCTATCTAATATTTAAAATTAATAACAATATTATTATAACATAAATCTTATTATCTTTTTCTCAATTTTATTTTAGTACTAATCATAGAGTATGATAAAAATAACATTAACGAGCTCAAAAAATACATATTTATATTGTATCTAATAGTGTAGAGAGCCGCCAATGTAACTATTCCCCCTGTTAACGTTATTGGAAATCCCACATATACACCCTCAAAGTCTGTAATATTATATTTAGCCAATCTATATGCTCCCGCTACTGCAAATAGTATGGTAATTATAACTCCAATTATACCTAACTTTATAAGTTCTATATTCCAAATCAATATTGATGGTGCCACTCCAAATGATATTAGGTCACATAAAGAATCTAATTCTTTTCCTAGACTAGTGGTGGCATTAAACCTTCTAGCAAGCTTGCCATCGAATCTATCAAATAGCGCAGCCAACAATATTAATAATGATGAAATATAGTGTTGACTATCAAAAATATATAGTATAGCTAATATTCCTAGTGACAAATTCAACAATGTGAATAAATTGGGTATATTATTTTTTATATTCATTTATTACCACTCCAATATAATTAATAAAAGTATATAGTTATTTGTATACATATAAATGTCCATAAGTCGTATCATATATATGTAAAGTAATTCTTATTTTTTCTATTTTATTCTATCATTATATACTATAATATCGGCTATGGCAAACATTATACAACCCCATGTATAATAGTAATATTCATTTATTCTATTCAATCAAAAGATTAATTTCTTCTTCTTTAAGCTCCCTATACTCTCCTGTTTCTAAACTTTTATCGAGCTCTATATTACCCATTGAAACCCTTTTAAGATATAAAACCTTCTTTCCTATAGCTACAAACATCCTTTTTACTTGATGAAATTTCCCTTCTTTTATTGTTAAATATACCTTAGATATATCATCATTTTCTATTATATCCATTTCCGCCGCCATGGTCTTATATCCATCTTCTAATATAACTCCATCATTAAATTTTTCTATATCCCCACTATCTACTCTTCCCTCCACTTCAACATAATAGGTTTTCTTTACATGCTTTTTAGGTGATAATAAATTATGAGCTAATTTCCCATCATTGGATAATATTAATAAACCTTCTGTATCTTTATCTAATCTACCTATTGGAAATGGTTCAAATATTTTATATTTGTCATCTATTAAATCTATTACAGTATTATTTATAGGATCATCGGTAGAGGATACAACTCCATCGGGTTTATTCATCATCAGGTAAATATACTCCCTATATTCAATTAAAATACCATCTATCTCTATTTTATTATAATATGGATCAATTTTCTTTGAGCTATCCTTTACAATATCACCATTTATTGTAACCCTTCCTTTTTTCATTATCTTTTTTATGTTTTTTCTACTACCATACCCCATATTGGATAGTATTTTATCTATTCTTTGTAGTTTACTCATAAGAACCTCCTATTTTATGCATAATGTTTATTATATATAAAAAGTCATATCCTCTTACATTTTATATTTTAGTCTACTACATTTCAAACTTTTTATTTATTAATAGATAACTAAACTTTAATCTAAAACACTCTTAGGTCTTCATCTTTTACTTCACACGAAAAAAGGTGGCTTAGCCCAATGTCATTAAGTTAAGAAATATTTTAAAGAATCCAAGACAGAAAATAAACTGATTTCTGTCTTGGATTCTCTTTTCTTTAGTAAATAACAAATTTATGACATACTAAAAAGACAGATTGCCATCT
>NZ_JBAKFX010000103.1:0-7033 GCF_037577855.1 Dethiothermospora halolimnae
ATGCTCAAGGTTATTCACCGCATTTTTGCTAATTTATCAAGGGTTTTATGAAAATATTACATAAAAAAAGAGCTCTGTGTGTAAGAACACACAAAACTCTTTATTTCTTCTTAACTTAATGACATTGCCCTGAAAAGGGTCTTTTTTTTAATATTCCATATTAGCTAAACGCTCGTATGTTTGATATCTTTCTTTTGCTTGTTCTTCTGCTTCTTGGAATAAGTTTTTAGCTATTTCTGGGAATGTCTTAGCTAACGAAGTATATCTTACTTCACTATTTATAAAGTCTTGGAATGAAGCTGTTGGTTCTTTAGAATCAAGAACAAACGGATTCTTTCCTTCTGCTTTAAGCTCTGGATTGAATCTCCATAAATGCCAGTATCCTGACTGAACAGCTAGTTTTTCCTGCTCTTGAGTTTTACCCATACCAGCCTTGATACCATGGTTAATACATGGAGCATAAGCTATTATTAGTGAAGGTCCGTCATATTTCTCAGCCTCAACTAAAGCCTTCATGAATTGGTTCTTATTAGCACCCATAGCAACTTGAGCCACATACACATATCCATAGTTTGATGCCATAAGTCCTAAGTCTTTCTTCTTAGTCTTCTTACCTGAAGCTGCAAACTTAGCAACTGCAGCAGTTGGAGTAGCTTTTGATGATTGACCTCCAGTATTTGAATAAACCTCTGTATCAAATACCAATACATTTACGTTCTCACCTGAAGCTAATACGTGATCTAGTCCACCGTATCCGATATCATAAGCCCAACCGTCTCCACCAACGATCCAAGCTGATTTCTTGATTAGATAATCCTTCTTATCTTTAATTTCTCTAAGTATCTCTTTAGCTCTATCATTATTAACCTCTGTATCTAATAATGGAAGAAGTTTAATAGTTGCAGCCTTAGAAGCTTTTGCATCCTCTTTACCTTCTATCCATTCGTTACAAGCTTCTTTAATTTCAGCTGGAACATCAAGTTCTACTAACTCTGTCATTATATTTAAAAGACTACTTCTCATTTTCTTAATAGCCATTGCCATACCATAACCATATTCAGCATTGTCCTCAAATAATGAGTTAGCCCAAGCAGGTCCTTTTCCTTCTGCATTTTTACAGAATGGAGTTGATGGAGCTGAACCACCCCAGATTGAAGAACAACCTGTAGCATTGGCAATTACCATTCTATCTCCATATAATTGAGTTACTGCCTTAAGGTATGGAGTTTCTCCACATCCAGCACAGGCTCCTGAGAACTCAAGTAATGGTTGTGCAAATTGACTACCTTTAACAGTTTCAAGCTTCATTAAATCTTTCTTCTCTGAAACTGTAGTAGCATAATTCCAATTTGGAACTTCTTTTTCGATTTGTGACTCTAAAGGTTTCATTATTAAAGCTTTTTCCTTAGATGGACAAACATCGGCACAGTTTCCACATCCTGTACAATCTAATGTACTTACCTGTATCTTATATTCTAATCCATCGAAACCTTTGCCTATAGCTTTTTTAGTGTCAAATGTTTCTGGAGCATTAGCTTTTTCTTCTTCATTTACTAACACCGGTCTTATGGCAGCATGTGGACATACATATGAACATTGGTTACATTGTATACACTTATCTATCTGCCACTCTGGTACTTCAACTGCTATACCACGTTTTTCATATGCAGCAGAGCCATTTTCAAATGTACCGTCTTCTGCACCTACAAATGTACTTACTGGAAGGGAATCTCCATCTTGTCTGTTTATAGGTCTTAATATGTTCTTAATGAAGTCTGGCTCCTCAGTAGTTACTGCAGCTTGTTCTTCTCCAGTTGCATTTGCCCATGAAGCTGGTACTTCTACTTTAGCTAAAGCTTCTATACCTTTATCAACTGCTTCATAGTTCATATTAACTACTTTATCACCTTTTTTACCATATGACTTAACAATGGCACCCTTTAGATACTCAATTGCATCTTCCATAGGTATTACTTCTGCCAGTTTAAAGAATGCTGCCTGCATAATCATATTAGTTCTATGTCCAAGTCCTATTTCAGCAGCTATCTTAGTTGCATTAATAGTATAGAAATCTATATTGTGATCTGCAATATATTTTTTCATTGATGCAGGTAATTTTTCTTCTAACTCATCATGGGACCATAAAGTATTAAGAAGGAATTTACCTCCATCTTTTAAGCCCTTTAACAAATCATATTGATCAACATATGACTGCATTGAACATGATATGAAATCTGATTTATTAATTAAGTAAGTTGATTTTATAGGAGCTTTACCAAATCTTAAGTGGGATACAGTAACTCCACCTGATTTCTTACTATCATATGAGAAATAACCTTGAGCATACATATCTGTATTGTCACCGATAATCTTGATAGCATTCTTATTAGCTCCAACTGTACCATCTGAACCAAGTCCCCAGAACTTACAACTTATAGTTCCTTCTGGTACTGTAGAAATTTCTTCTTTAACTTCTAATGAAGTATGGGTTACATCATCGTTTATACCTATTGTAAATCCATTCTTTGGATTTTCTTCATTTAAGTTATCAAATACAACTTTTATTTGAGCTGGAGTAGTATCCTTTGAACCTAATCCATAACGTCCACCTACAACTAAAGGAGCATTTTCCTTATCATAGAATAATGTACGAACATCTTGGTATAATGGCTCTCCTAATGCTCCTGGTTCTTTAGTTCTATCAAGTACAGCTATCTTTTTAACTGTATCTGGTAATACATCAAAGAAATATTTAGCTGAGAATGGTCTATAAAGTCTTACCTTAACAAGACCTACTTTTTCTCCCTTTGATAATAAGTAATCTATAGTCTCTTCCGCCGTATCAGTTACTGAGCCCATTGCTATTATAACTCTTTCAGCATCCTCTGCTCCATAATAGTTAAATGGTTTATAGTCTCTACCTGTAATCTCACTTATTTCCTTCATATAATCAGCTACCATATCAGGTACAGCATCATAGAATGGATTTACTGATTCTCTAGCTTGGAAGAAAATATCAGGATTCTGAGCAGTACCTCTAGTTACAGGATGCTCTGGATTTAATGCTCTATTTCTAAACTCTCTAACCGCATCATAATCAACTAATTTGGCAAAATCATCATAATCTATTAACTCAATCTTTTGAATTTCATGGGAGGTTCTAAATCCATCAAAGAAATGTACAAATGGAACTCTTGATTTAATGGAACTTAAATGGGCAACACCACCAAGGTCCATAACTTCTTGAACACTTCCAGATGCTAACATTGCAAAGCCTGTTTGTCTCGTTGCCATAACATCTGAATGATCTCCGAATATTGATAATGCATGACTAGCCACCGCACGGGCACTTACATGAAATACTCCTGGCAATAACTCTCCAGCGATTTTATACATATTAGGTACCATTAATAATAGTCCCTGGGATGCTGTGAAGGTAGTAGTTAAAGCTCCTCCTTGAAGGGAACCATGTACTGCACCAGAAGCTCCTCCTTCTGATTGTAATTCTGTAACATCTACAGTTTGTCCGAAAATATTTTTCTTACCATGGGCAGCCCACTCATCAACATTCTCTGCCATTGGAGATGATGGAGTAATTGGGTATATAGCTGCTACGTCAGTGAAGGCATATGATACATATGCCGCAGCTGTATTACCATCCATGGTCTTCATAACTTTTGCCATTTAAAGACCCCCTTGTTTCTTATTATTATTTATGTTTAAACACACTTTAAGTATAGTAAACTCTATGTATAAAGTCAATAAATTCATAATCTTTAAATGTTACAAAAATTTATTATTTCCTTTTCCCACTGGAAAACCCCTACAATTTAAATTGTAGGGGTTTGTGAGAAAGTGGAACTTTATGATATAACTATTTTTTCCTTAATTTTTCAGGAAATTTAGGTTGATGGCATAAATAATAACAGCAACTATTTGAGCTTGCATTGGTAAATAATGATGCCATAGAAGCTACAAGTTTTAACATTTTTCTTGATTTCATAATTATCCCTCCTCATTAGAATCTTAATCATTTATTATTAATGTCAATGACTCTATAAAGACCGCTAATGATGCAATAGCACAAAACTCTATTAAATTTTTACTATATATGCAAGTAACTATAATAGTTAATGAATATACAGTAACAAGTATTCTGCTATTTCTTCTATACTTCTTTACTTCCCTTTCGCTAAGGGGTTTATTAGGGGTATCCTTTGGAGCAAATATAAAAAATATAATCATTGCTATAAATATTATTAATCCTTGAAAGCTCAAAGACTTTAATACCTCTAAATTTTTAACTCCCCATATGGGTACTAATACAAATAATGATGTCATAATAAAACAGCTTAAATAAGTTTTAGCATGATATCCTCCAGCTTGTACCCTTAATGTGCTAAAAATAAGTAAGAAAATAATCGCTTCCTTAATCCATCCCAATGCAAATGTTATTAATATTATTCCTATAAAATCTACTATTGTCGAATATACCAGTTGGAGACCATATAAATAAATGTCATAATCATCGAAGGATATAATATCATTATTTATCAATTTTTCAGTCGTTTTTTTAGCAACGGTATCTATCATTTTTTGCCTCCACAGATTTTATATTTATATATTACAATTTTGTCTTTTAATAGTAAAGTGCTTATGCTAAAGCGGTTGTTTTTCTTTCATATTTGGTTATTGTTATGTTATTAAATGGAAAAACAAAAGTACCGTTGGCACTTCTTTTTTTCGTGCAGAGTACAAAGTACAGAGAGCAGGGAATCGATATTTTTTTATTATAGTCAACTAATTTTCTATAGAAAATTAGTTGACTATAATAAAAAAAGAAAGAAATTAATTCTTTCTCCTTTGGGGTAACGCAATATTTACTTTAAATTGCTTATTTTTAGTTTCAATTCTTAAAATACCATTATATTTTTCAACTATATACCTTATATTTGATAATCCATATCCATGATTTTCTTTATCCTCCTTAGTAGTAAACTTATCTTGTTTCATATTTTCCTCTATCCGGTAGTCAGAATGTTTAGGATTAATAACCTTAATAATAATATTTTGTCTAATGGGGTATATTTCAATATTTATATATGGCTCTTCAGTTACTTTCTTACATGCTTCTATGGCATTATCTATGGTATTGCCAATAATAATGGATAAATCGATATCTTCTATATGTATATTTGGTGGTAAGTCTATTTGTGTATTTACTTTTATTCCATTATTTTGTGCCAACTTTAACTTAAAGTTTAATAGTGCAGAAATAATAGGATTGTTTGTTTTTACTATAGTTTTAAATTCATTTACCTGTTCCACCAAGTTATTTACATAGTTCCTCGCCTCATCTAATTTATTTAATTCTAATAAACCATAAATGCAACTTAAATGGTGATTAAAATCATGTCTTTGAGACCTTAAGGTATCATTCACTTCAGTTATATTGTTTATATAAAAAGTTTGTTGTTTATAACTCTCTTCCTTTATTTTCCATTCTATTTCCTGTTGTGCATAATACACAATTTTTTTTAATATAGCAAAAATAATTATATTTAAAAAAACAGCACCAATGGTTATTATTGATATATATCTAACTGTATTTTCACTTAATAGATTAGTTTTTTGGTATACCCATCCAACTACAAATAGAATTAATATATCAAATAATAATATCATCCATATTAAATAAAACCTTCTGTTTATTAAGGTAATCTTCAAGTTCAATTTTGTTATTATCTTTTTTATGAATATGAAGTACATAAATTTACTTAATAACATAAATATTACTCTTATTTCATTTTTCTGTACTATTAGTTCATAGTCTAATTGGAATATACGCATTAATAAATCTACAGCTACTATCTCAATAATAATATTTGTTATTAATGCCAGCAATGCATAAAAATATATATTTCTTATACGATTTTTAAATATAATATTAAAATTTATCCCAGTTAAAATAAACATTATTGTGAAGCCTTGTATACTAGCTAGTCCAAAATAATAATTTGTGACTTTATTAATACATACCTGTATAAATACTATAAGTAATCCTTTTTTGATTTCTACTTCATCATATCTTATACATTCCTTTACAAAATAAAAAACTAGTATTCCGTCAATAAAACTTACTATAAATTCTAGTAACATAAATATTTTCATCATATCAACCCTTATCTGAATAAATTATCAAGAACAACTTGTCTTATTTTTTTATTAAATCTTCTACTTACAGGTATGTATTGATCTAAATCTTCTATGTATATTTCTTTTCCACTATACTCAAAGATTTTAGTCTTATTTACTATATATCCCTGATGACATTGTATAAAGGTATCCATATCTAATTGTTCCTTTAACCCCTTTATAGTTCCATATGTTTCATACTCTCCATCATATGTGTGTACCCTAATTTTATGGACTACTTTCTCAAAAAAATAAATTTTATCATAATTTAATTTTATATATTGTTCTCCCTTTTTAAGTGTAAATACATTGTATATATCCTTCAAATAGCTTTTTTCATTTACTTTATCAATTATTTCTTTCATCAAATTCTGAAACTTTTTCTCAGTTATTGGTTTCATTATATAGTCAAAAGCTTTGATCTTGAATGCATTAAATGCATAATCCTTATATCCAGTTATAAAAACTATAATAGCATCTTTATTTCTTTCCCTTATATATTCTCCAACTTCCATCCCATTCATTTCTTTCATTTCAATATCTAAAAATACAATATCTACTTCTTTATTTTTTATAGTCTCAATAAGCCCCTCTCCACTATATGTCTTTATAATATTTATTTCTGCGTCTAAACCCATCCTATCAATAAAACTTGAAATAATCCCCACTTGAACCGGTTCATCATCACAAATAACAATATTAAGCTCCACCTTATCCCTCCTCGTATAATATAGTTAGAACATTTGATAGAAAATAAAGTTCTTTTCTACCGAACATTCTCACTAAAAATAACTTCAATATTCATATTCTTAAATAACCTTTTAATACAAAACTTATC
>NZ_JBAKFX010000104.1:0-6919 GCF_037577855.1 Dethiothermospora halolimnae
TGCCGCCGACTTCCTTCAGATTCCACCTCACGGTGGACACCCTTGTCTTCAGCTAGCACCTATATCACCTTCGGTGTTCGGGACTTTCACCCTATAGACTGTGTCCATGCTGGGCACACATAAAAAGCTCCTCATATTGATATGAGGAGCTTTTTATAATCAACATTTTTCTATATTCTTACCAAACCTAAAGAAATTCTTTTAAAAACTTTCCCGTTATAGAATCCTTACATTCTTTTACTTGTTCTGGGGTTCCCTGTGCTATAATATATCCGCCATCATCTCCCCCTTCTGGCCCCAAATCTATAATCCAGTCTGCACTTTTTATTACATCTAAATTATGCTCTATCACAAGTACCGTATTACCAGCCTCAATTATACGATGTAATATTTTCTTAAGATTTTCCACATCTTCAAAGTGTAGACCTGTTGTGGGTTCATCAAGTACATATATGGTTTTCCCTGTATCTGATTTGCTTAGTTCTTTAGCTAACTTTATCCTTTGGGCTTCTCCCCCGGATAATGTTAATGCATTTTGACCCAATTTAATATATCCAAGCCCTACATCATAAAGGGTTTGTAAGACGGTTGCAATTTTTTGATTATCTTTAAAGAAATCTAAAGCCTCTTCAATGTCCATATCTAGGATATCCGCTATTGTTTTATCCTTATATTTTATCTCTAATACTTCTCCATTAAATCTCCTTCCATGACATATGGAACATTCCACCCAAATATCGGGCATAAAGTGCATTTCAACATAATTTCCCCCTTTCCCTTTGCAGGCTTCACATTGACCCTTCTTACTATTAAAACTAAATTTTCCTTTCTTGTACTTCCTTTTTTTCGATTCATCTAAAGAAGAAAATAACTCTCTAATATTATCAAAGACCCCTGTATAGGTTGCTGGATTGGACCTAGGTGTTCGTCCTATTGGTTGCTGGGATATACTAATGACTTTATCCACTCCTTCTATTCCTTCTATTTTTTCATAATCTCCATGAGTTTCATCACAGTTGTTTAGGAACTTCAATAATCCTGGATACAATGTTTTTATAATAAGGCTGCTTTTTCCTGAACCACTTACTCCTGTTATGCAAGTCAATATTCCCAAGGGAATTGATACATCAATATTTTTTAAATTATTATGTTTTGCACCTATTATTTTTAACCAACCCCAGGGTTTCTTCCTCTTTTTTATATTTTCAAGCTCCTTATTCTTTATATTTTTAAGATACTTACCTGTTTTAGAATATTCATTTAACAGTATTTCCTCCGGTGCACCTTCTGCAATCACTGAACCTCCATGTATTCCTGCCCCCGGACCTATGTCAATAATCTTATCTGAACGAAGCATTGTGTCTGGATCATGTTCTACCACTATCAATGTATTCCCTTCATCTCGTATCCTTTCCATTATTTCAATTAGTTTTTCATGGTCCTTCGGATGTAGTCCTATGGAAGGTTCGTCAAGTACATAGAGAATATTTGTTATTCCACTTCCAAGTTGAGTGGCAAGTCTTATCCTTTGGGCCTCTCCCCCTGACAATGTATTGGAAGCTCTATCAAGGGTTAGATATGGAACCCCCACATCTATTAGATTTTTTAATTTCCCTTTAACTTCCCTTAATATTTCCCTAGATATTATTAATTCATTTTGTGATAGTTTTTTAGGTAGACTATCAACCCAACTTTTTAGTTCCCTAATTGTCATAGTTCCTATTTCGGGAAACCTTTTTTCTGCAACAGTAACCATTCGACCTTCTTTAGATAATCGTTCCCCTTGACAAGTTTTACATTGGCTCTTTCTCATAAATGAGGACACTATTCTATTTGAAGTTTTCCCATTATTATCCTTGGACAGACGCTTTATAGTGTTATATGCCCCTTCTACTGGTCTTACTATTTCACCTTTTCTCCCCTTGGTGTTTTTATATAGGAATCTTACTTTTCTATTACCAGTTCCATACAGTGCCTGTTTTTTAAACTCCTCAGGTAGAGACTTCCAAGGGATTTCTAAATCTACCTCCATTTCTTCAGCCAAGGCAAGGATTTCCCCCTTCATCCAGTTTGCATTTGGTTTTTGGTTAAACTTTCTAAGATTTCCCCACCATTTTGAAGCCCCATCAAGGATTGATAAATGGGGACTAGATACTATAAGATCTTCATCAACTTCAAACTTAACTCCAAGTCCTTTACACACAGGACACATACTTTCTGGATTATTAAAACTAAATGTTGAAGTTGTAAGCTTAAAGAAAATTTTATTACAATGGTAACACATTTCTTTGGTTTGAAATAGAAACTCCTCCCTTTTATTTATGTTTACTAAAATTGCTCCCTCTCCAACTGTAAGGGCTTTTTTTACCTTTGATTTTAACCTTTTATTAAAGTCGTTGGTACGATCTATATCCTTTGGCATAACAAATTCATCAACGATTTCTTCACTACCAAAACCCCTTATACTAAAAAATGTATCTTCCTGTAACTTTCCAAGAATATTTATTATCTCGTCAGCTTTCAGTGCTATGACTGCTCTGCCACATTCGGGACAGTGTCTTGTGCCTATTCTAGTAAAAAGTAACTTTATATAATCATAAGTATCCGTCATTGTGCCAACTGTTGATCTTGGATTCCTTATAGTCATTTTTTGTTCAATGGCGATTGCCGGTGGAAGCCCTGTGATTTGATCAAAGTCTGGTTTTTCCATTTGACTAAATCCAACTTTTTCTGAAGGGGATAAACTATCCATAAATCGTCTCTGGCTTTCAGCATAGATGGTATCGAAAACAAGACTTGATTTTCCACTACCACTAACCCCAGTTACAACTGTAATTTTATTTTTAGGAATCTTACAATTAATATTTTTTAAATTATTTTGCCTTACCCCTATCACATTTATTTCATTTGAGATATTATTTTTAACTTGTATTATGTCTTTCAATCCTTCTTTATTACTTAATATATCCGTTGGTTTTGAAGGTATATATTTGTTTATCTTATCTATATCTGATTGGATAATTTTAATGTTTTGAAACTCTAAATTATCCCCCCTATCATCAAGCCATTTTGGCCAATGCTTAAGCCAATGGGGTACTTCATATTCTCTGATTCTATCATAAGCTGGAATATAGGGGAGTATATCCACTATAGGTGTTTTATCAAAGGCATCTATATGGGAAATTTTAATACAATTATTATCTGAATCCACATCTAAAATTCTTGCTGTTGTAATGGCTATAGGGTTAGGTCTAAGGGGAGATCGTGATGCAAATACCCCTGTTCTTGGAGCATTTTCATATGGAGGATTACATTCTGTAGTTTTTCTGTATATACTCTTATCAAATTTGTTAAACCACCAAATAACTTTCACATGGGAAAAACCTTCCAATTTACCAATTAAATCTTTATTTGTATTATGTAGTTTTAAAAAACATTCTCCGTCTATTTTTATTATTTTACCTATTTGGAAAATCGGATAATTTTCCTCCAGTTCTATATTAGAAACTTTATTTATAGTACTTATGGAAGTTGAATTTATATTTATTTTTTCCTCTCTCCAATCCCCCTGTTTTATGATAAAATCCGGTATTTTAGCATTCTTAACTCTATCTTCGCAAGGAAAATAGGGTTTGATGTCAAATATTAAGCTATTATCATCTATAGTATCGTTGTCAATCTCAATAATACCTCTATGTTCCTCAAGTTTTAATATTTTACCAATTATCAATTCAGCAATAGAGTTACTATGTTTAGCACTATTATTATCTTTTAAAAATATTAAAGCATGACTAAATAAATCTAAATATTTTAGTGCTTTACTGTACTTGGGAAGGATGTGCATATAAGTTCTCTTATCTTCTACTTTTATTTTTCCAATTGGTAAAAGTTCAAATGGTTTAGTCTTTATTTCACTATCATTTGTCATTCCTATGCTCCTTTCAAGAAAATATTATAAGAGTTTAAAACAATTATTATAAAGGCTTAATAGGAATATATATATCTACTATGTGCTTATCTAAAGTATTTTCTGTGTCATTTAAATAAAGTTCAAAAGCTAGACGGTCATCGGGCTGATAGCCCTTTTTAGGAAGCCACTTAGTGTACATAGCATTCCAAGCATCTTCGTATTGATCTTCATTTAATTTGAAGTGTCCAATGGCATATTTCCCCCCCTGAACTTTTAGAATCCCAACTTCTCCGTCTCCTTCTACATCTTCTGATATGGTCATACATACACTAATTCTTAACTTATCATCATCAGTAATATCCGGGGTATCATGGTATATGGTAATCCACTGGGTCTTTCTAGGGTCTATAAGTTTCCTTTTATCTCCCCATGAATATAGTTTTCTAAAAAGCTTTTGAAATAACATTGCATCTTTTTTATAGGGGCCCGTATGGCGTATATATGCTACTTTCATCTCTGATATATCTGCCACTTCAACTGTATAAGGAATATTAATATGCTTTTGCCTTTCATAATATTGTCTTTTTCTCATAACGTTATTGTAGCAAACTATCTCAGAAAACACTTTTCCCATATTGCTTTCTTCTTTAGAGTTAATATTTTTTTGAGGATAATTTTCTGTTCTTAGTTTACTGGCACTCATATTAAAATAGTTTTTGAAAGCCTTTGCAAAAGAAGACTGATTTGAAAAACCACATTCTAGTGCTATTTGTGTTATAGAGATATTTTTATTTGCTAAAAGTAAAAAACCTGCTTTTTCAAGTCTAACTCTCTGAATATATTGAAAAAGGGTTTCTCCTGTCATTGTACGAAAAATCCTATGGAAATGATACGAGGAGAAATTTGCAATCCTTGATAGATTAAATAGAGAAAACTCTTCTGAAATATTATTTTCAATATAGTCCTGAACCTTATTTATTCTTGAAATATATTCTTCATATAAAGATATATTCTTTTCTTCATTCATTCTTTTCACCCCCCTAAGGTATTATCACTAATGAAACTAATACTAATCTCCTTTATTATATAATATATCATCTAGAGATTTAATCTATATGATATATTTACTTTCAATTTTATTTCAGCTGATATTTTAGATGAAGATTTGTCCATTGATAAACTTTCCCTTGCCCATTTCTTTAAACCTGATTTACCACTAATTATAATAAAAAATCTAACCTACTAGAAACAGTAGATTAGATTTTTTTATAGTCTAAATATCATTATAGGTGGGTCTTATTTTAATCAATTATAAACTTAATTGCTTTACTTAATTTCTCATTCAAGTCTTCAGGATACCAGTGGCCTATTCCTTTATTGATATAATATTTATATGGTACTCCAGCTTTATCAAATTCTTTTATCATTTTATCAACTTCTTCCACTGGTACATCCTCTTCTCCTTCCATAAATACCCCTTTTATACCTCTATCTAATGCTTCTTCAATATTCTCTTTGTTAAATGATTTAGGTTTTTGCGTACTTAGGGAGATAAATCCTTTTATAGGTATAGGATTAGTCATTGTAAAATCTATAGCTGCTGTAGCACCACCTGAAAATCCTCCAATTATAATATTCTTTTCATCGATTGAATACTTGTCCCTTATGATATCATAGCATGTTTTTAATTCGTCATATGACCAATCATAACATGTTTTAATTAAATAACTAGTTTCTGATAATGGATATATATCTTCTGACTGTGACCAATCTTTTTTATCTTGGCTATAAAAGACTCTTTTTAACCATGCATAACCATTATGGTTTACCACTTGACTTGCTTGAAGATAAACCACAATAAAGCCTCTATTTAATAGTTCATCTGGTCTCCAATACTCCTTATGAACTTCTACAGAATCTCCATCACCGTGAAGACTTATAAATAAAGGATATTTCTTTTCTTTATTATAGTTTTGAGGTAATAAAACTTCCCATTTTGACTTTGTATTTTCCTGCTTTTTTCTTCTTTGTGAGTCATTCTTTTCCCTTAGTTTTATGTATTCCTCATTTTTAGCAAACGGCTCAGATAAAGAATCCAAATTTAGTGGACATACATACCCTTCTTGGATTAGATATGTCAAATCATCTAAACAGGCATTATATAACTTTAATTTGCTCTTAAGTATAGCTTTAAATAATATAATATCATATAAATATTTATCATATTCTTCTTTGGGAAGACTTTTAATTCCCCTTTCTAATAAATCTAAAGTTTCCCTATACTTTCCCTTTATATAAGGTATTTCATAATCCTTTTCTAGTTCTTTAAAACTGCCATATTTCATTATTGTTCCTCCTATCATATGTTCAATTACTTTATATTCTTAAACCAATTATAATCATCTGTAGCCTCTTTATCATCTTTATATACACCCATTACTTTTCCTAACTCAACGGCAAATTCAATAAATCCTTGACCAGTTGAAGTGATAGTGTTTCCATCAACAACCACATCTTCGTTAGTAATAACTGATTCTTTAAATAACCCTATATAGTCCCCATCTTCTTTAAGTCCAGATGATGCACCAGTACATTTTTTACCTTTAAGGACCCCATAGCTTGCCATAAGAAATGTCCCTCCACATATACCTGCTATATATTTATTTCTTTTGTCTAACTCATTAACAAATGCCTTAAGTTTATCATTTTCATATAAATATTCTGGGTCTCCCCCTGTGATAATGAAAAGATCAATTTCATCGGGATTAAGTTCATCAATAGTTTTATCGGGTAAAAACTTTTGTTTTTCTTCACTTTCATACACTCGATTCTCTAATGCTGCAGTAAAATGATTGTCCTTAAATTGTAGTGCACTTAATACTAGCTCAAACTCACAAAAACCATCATAATATAATATACATATATTCATAAAATTTCCCCCTCATTCTTATATTGTTTTCTATTAACTATATTATAATAAATAATGGCTGACACCATGGTGTCAGCCAT
>NZ_JBAKFX010000105.1:0-6649 GCF_037577855.1 Dethiothermospora halolimnae
AAATTTCATGTCTGCTCTCCTCGTATTTTATTTGTATATTTTAAAGATTCGACATAAAATCTAAAATTCCTTTTTGAGATTTTTTCCATTTCATTTTAATAATTATTTTTCATGCGATAGCCCTGTATTTAAATTCCTTCATAAAAAAGATAAATTAATCTATATTCATTAAATAAAAAATATGATATCATTATATTGGAAATGAAAGATTGAAAACTAATATAGTTATTTTTCATTTAATACTAGAGTTTGTTAAATTTTTGAGGAGGGATAATATGAAATTATCAGAAAGAGTTACATCAATGCAAGCTTCCCCCATAAGGAAGTTAGTTCCATTTGCAGAAGAGGCGAAAAAAAATGGTAAAAAGGTTTATCACCTAAATATAGGTCAACCTGATATTCCCACACCAGCTTCTTTCTTTGAGGCAGTAAAGAACTTTGATGAAGAGGTATTAGCATATTCTTTTTCACAGGGATTACCAAAGTTAATAAAAAGTTTTATAAACTATTATAAAAAATATGATATTCATTTTGAAGAAGATGAAGTAGTTGTTACTAATGGTGGTAGTGAGGCTTTATTATTCTCTCTTCTAGCTACTTGTGACCACGGTGATGAAGTACTTATACCAGAACCTTTTTACACAAATTACAATGGTTTTGGATCTTCTGCAGGCATAAGTGTTGTTCCCATAACAACTAAAGCTGAAGATGGATTTAAGTTACCCAATAAAGAAACTATACAAAAACTTATAAGTGATAAGACTAAAGCAATATTACTATCAAACCCAGGAAATCCCACTGGAGCTATATATACTAAAGAAGAAATCTATATGTTAAGGGATTTAGCTAAGGAAAATGATTTATTTATTATTGCAGATGAGGTTTATAGGGAATTTGTTTATGATGGATTTGAGTATATGAGTTTTGCCCATTTAGAAGATATAAGTGATAGGGTTATTATAACTGATAGTATCTCAAAAAGGTACAGTGCTTGTGGTGCTAGAATTGGCTCAATAGCTTCTAAAAATAAGGATTTAATGAAAGAAATTATTAAACTATGCCAAAGTAGATTATGTGTTCCAACAATTGAGCAAATAGGTGCTGCAGCCTTAGCTGATCTAGGAAAAGAATACTTTGATGAAACCGTAGAAGAGTATAGAAAAAGAAGAGATGTAGTATATGATGCATTATCAAATATGGATGGAGTAATTTGTAAAAAACCCCATGGTGCATTCTACATTATAGCAAAACTACCAGTGGAAGATGCTGAAGATTTTGTTGTTTGGTTACTTAAAGAATTTGATGTTAATAATGAAACTGTTATGATGGCTCCTGCTGAAGGGTTCTACGCAACTGAAGGTTTAGGAAAAGATGAAGTTAGATTATCATATGTATTAAACGAAAAAGATTTAAAAAAGGCAATGGATATATTGGAAAAAGGATTAGAAGTATATTCTAACAAAAAATAAAAAAAATTCAGTCTAGAGGAAGTTTAACTTCCTCTCTTTTTTATGTTAGTGTTCTTGTCTAAGAGATCTCTCAAATATTTCACATTTGTCAGCATTACAATATCCATCAATATTATGCATACAAGTAATAGCTCCACATTTTTTCAATCTACTGGTCATTTCTGACTTAATGTTATTTATTAAATTCTTTTTCATTCTACATTCCCCCTAATAATTTGTTTGTAATATAAGTATACCATAGGTTACGATTTATGTCAAGTAAGTTTTCTGATATTTGCAAACAATTTATTATAAATTGCAAAACTCCGACTCCAAAACAGAATACCTATGGAAAAATGAAATTTTATATAGCCTCCCTTCAAAATATAGTTGTTATTTGTCAATTAATATGTTATGTAAAGAAGGGGGCAATTCATTGCCCCCTTCTTTACATACTATTATACTTATTAATTTTTAATAGATATTATGTTTTTTATTTTATTATTCTATAAAATCGTTAATTGTGTATTCTTCCCCTTCCAATTGGTTCACCACATTTATAATTTTTTCTTTAACCTTATGACTATTTTCCGTGAATATTCTCTTATTAGCTACCAAAGGACTGGGCTTTAGGGATATACTTACATTCCCCTTCTCACTTGTAAGATTTAATATTCCCCGCTCATAAAGTCTAATATTAGCAAGAATCAATGTTGGTAAATTTAATTCATTAATTTCGTTCTCTATATTTTCATCAACATTATTATATTCATATTTTGTAAATCCAGTCATTATTAGTATCAATTTAGTAAGGGTATCCTCTTCATAATAGAATCTATCGAAGTTGTTTTCATTGATACAGTTTGCTAGATACCTCTTTGTCTCCATTTTAGGAAAAATCCAAAGTATATGGGATTTACTTTGGTCTTTTATTGGAGAATTATATTCAAAAAAGTTTTTTATAAAATTCATAGTATAATATAAATCGTCTTTAGAAATATTAATATTAGTTTTCTTATTCTCTTTATACCCTTTATAAGCTATATAGCTTAATGCTAACATAGCTAAAAGACTATTTTCTTCTTCATTATCATATCTAATTGTATAATATTCATCAGCCTTTACTGGAAATGAAGCGATATTATTCATTATATAGGATATTTCATTAAAACTAAAAATTTCTTTTTTTATGGGATCTATTTTTTCTTTTATAATTTTACTAAAAACAATAACATCTTCAGGTAAATTTGATTTATATTTATTCAAATCCATTGAGTATCTCTCCTTTAATATTAGCTTTTGACATAAAGGTTGTCTTTATATTGATATAAAAATGTAATAGTTAGAATTTTTTATAGTTTCAAAAAAAATTATGAAATTATATATATATTGAATAATTTATCTAAGTAATAATTAAAATAATATAATAATTACATCTTTATAAAAAAACATTGGAGTGATTGGATATAATTAACTTAGTTATTTTCCTAAAAAAAATACATATGTCTATGATTTCTGCTAAGTTATATAAATCTCTTCTAATGGTTATAATTTTTATAATACTTTGTTCAGGGCTTTTTTACTATTTTGAAGTAGATGTAAATCCTAAAATAAATAGTATTTTAGATGCATTATGGTGGGGATTTGTAACCAGTACAACCGTTGGATATGGAGATATCTATCCAATAACTAATGCCGGTAGGTTCATTGCCATATTTGTTATGTTAATAGGTATTGGAATTTTTGGATTCATTACAGCATCGGTTGCATCTATATTGGTAGAAAAAAACCTTAAAAAGGGGATGGGGCTTTTGGATGTAAATTTTGAAAACCACATAATAATAATAGGTTGGAATTTCCGTTCCAAGTCGATTATAGAAGAACTAATAAATGAAGATAAAAATATTAAAATTGTTTTAATAGATAATATAGAAAGTAATCCATATCATAATAAAAACATTTCATATATAAAAGGAGATGGGTGGAATGAGAAAGTTTTAAATAGAGCAAACATTGAAGAAGCAAAAATAGCCATAGTACTTTCAGATAAAAATAATGAAAATAAAGAAATGTCCGATGCTAAATCAGTTTTAATTTCATTGGCAATAGATAGATTAAATCCAAATATTTATCTTGTAACAGAGGTATTAAATCATAATAATATTGTTCACTTTGAAAGGGCAAATGTAAATGATATTATAGTAAGCAATGAAATAGAAAGTAAAATATTAGTAAGAAGTATCCTTTATAAAGGTGTAAATAAAGCCTTTAAAGAACTAATAACCAATGCCTATGGAAATGAAATATATGAAACAGAGATTGAACCTAAATATATAGGTAAAACCTATGAAGAGTTAGTAAAGGATTTTCTATTGATTAATGTCACAATAATAGGTTTCTATAGAGATGATAATACATATCTGAATCCATCTAAAGATACCCTTTTAAAAAAATCAGATCATATTATATATATAGCTTCTAAAGAAATAATATAACCAAATAGCCCTAGGGCTATTTGATTATATTATTATAAAAATGGTGTATAAACATCCATTGGAATCTGACCTTCATTGGAATCTTCTAAAAATTGTCTTATAAGATTTGAAAGCTTTTTTACACTTAAATCTATTTCATCCCAATCTATTGAGGCAATACTGAGTCTAAAGTGCTGATTATCTTTTTGGTCCACATAAAATAACGAACCAGGTACAAATATAATTCCATTTTTTGAACATAACTTATAAAGTTCATTTGATGAATATCCATTGGGAAGGGATATCCAAAAGTTTAATCCTCCATTTGGCTTACCCCATTTAACATTCTTTGGCAAATGTTTTTTAAGACTCTCTGTCATTTTTTCAAGTCTTTTCTTATATAATGTTTCCATATTTATTATATGTTTTTTCCAAATCCCTTTTCTCAAATAAATGTCAAAAGCTCTTTGTATAAGTCCCGAAGTAAAGATATCTGAAGTATGTTTTGCAGATAAAACATCTGTATATATTGCCTTAGGTATTATCATAAAAGCTAGTCTTAAACCTGGCATAAATATTTTTGAAAAGCTTTTTATATAAATAACCCTATCTTCTTCATCTATAGATTTTAGTGTATAACTTTTATTGTCATTAAATTTAAGATCACTTAAATAATCATCTTCTATGATATATGTATTATATTCTTTAGCTAATTTTAAAATCCTTTCTTTCTTTTCCTTACTATAAGTATACCCTGTAGGATTTTGAAAGTTAGGCATAACATAAATAAATTTAGGTCTAAAATTTTTAAGTTTATTTTCTAAGCTTATGATATCTATACCATCTTCTTTTATCGGGATTTCTATTATCTTAGCTTCTCTAGATTTAAATGCGGCAATGGCCCCAGTATAAGTGGGACTTTCTGTGAAGACTATATCCCCATAGTCTACTAAAGATTTAGTCAATATATCTATTCCCTGTTGAGCTCCCGAGATTATTTGTATATCATTTATATTGGATTTAATATTATAGCCCTCCAGGTACTGATGTATGGAGGCTCTTAAAGGATAATACCCTTGACTTTCTTGATAAACAAAGGCATTACCTCCATCTCTATCAAGAACTTCATTGATTACCTGTTTAAAGTCATTTACAGGAAATAAATTGGGGGTCGGAGCAGTACTAGCAAAGTTTATAACATTATTTAAGTTTCCTTGTTTCTTATACTCATTGGGATTATCCCCTATAGAAGATACATCTTCATTTATCACTATGTTTTGTATATCCCTTGTATTCATATCTTTAACAAAGGTACCACTACCTACTTTTTTATATACATAGCCCTCCCTTTCTAGAAGTTTATAAGCACTTACTACAGTAACATTATTAACCTCTAATATATTAGCTAACTTCCTAATAGGTGGCAACTTAGATTGGGATTTTATACTACCGGATTTAATTAAGTCTTTTATATTATTATATAGTTGTATATAAAGATGTTGTCCATTTTTCTTGTTTAAAGTTATACTATCAAAATGATTCATACTAATCCTCCAATAAAATTATATATTTAATTTGTTGAAAATTCATATTGTTACCATACAATAATATTTTACCAAAATACTAGGTTTTATTCAAAAGTTTTTAAAAAAGGAGTAATTTTATGACATCATAAAATTACTCCTTTTTTAAAAACTAAAATATATTTTCAATGGTTATGCTCGATTACTAAAAATTTTTTTTAAAAATCCTTTATTGGATTCTTGTTCTTTATTTAACTTTTCCTTTATTTTAGCTAATTCATAGCTTTTTTCTTTCACCTTCATTTTTAACTTGGCATTTTCACAGATAAGTACGTCCCTTTCCTTACTATTTAAGTCCTCCCTTAACTGAACAACCTCTTCTTTTAAAGCATCTATAGCTTTTAAATTATTGTTTTCCCTTTCCATAAGCTTAGGGTTTATATGATTTAAAATTATATCTTCTAACTTGGAAGAAAATTCTTCCAAACTATTATTTGTAATTGAAGTATTTGATGCTGTTGTTACAGCAGTTTCATCACTATTGTTTACTAAAATTTCTGGAGAATTTAATATTAATTTTATTTGCTTGTTTGTAAATCCCTTTTCTTGTAATGATTTAATATACTTTAACGTTTCTATCTCTTTGTAAGTATAATATCTATGATTTGCTTGATTTCTGGGAATCTCTAATTCAAATTCCTTTTCATAGTACCTAAGTACATGTGGTGGATAACCAGTTAATTCTGATACTTCTGATATGGCATATTCAGTATCTTTTTCATCCATTAAATCACCTCCTGCTTCATTGTACTATTTATTTACTTCTTCATAAAATTAATTATTCCTTCCCAAATAATTAATTTTATGATAGCAATTATCGATATTTTTTATTATTAAATTAATATTTTGTGTAGTATTATGCTGTAAATTGACAATTGAAGATTATGCTTGTCACATAATAAAGAAACTGTGGCCAAATTATTGGCCACAGTTTCTTTATTATTACTTTATTAATTAATCCCTGCACTCTGCTCTTTGTACCCTGCAAAACAAAAAAGCACCAAAGGTGCTTTTTTGTTTTATGTGTGCCCAGCATGGACACAGTCTATAGGGTGAAAGTCCCGAACACCGAAGGTGATATAGGTGCTAGCTGAAGACAAGGGTGTCCACCGTGAGGTGGAATCTGAAGGAAGTCGGCGGCAAA
>NZ_JBAKFX010000106.1:0-6506 GCF_037577855.1 Dethiothermospora halolimnae
CAAACTCTCAAATTAAAAGTTTTATTACCTGTCACTCAATGTGACGCTGGTGTTAAATGTTTTTCATCTCAAATTAATATCTGGGATGTGCTTGACTTGCACTGTTTAATTTTCAAAGACCAAATTTATTTGGCAACAATCTCTTTTGTTGCGACTCTTAACACTATATCAGATTCTTTCGAATCCGTCAAGAACTTTTTTTCTAAAGTTCTAAGATGTCATGCCCCGTAAGGGACGACTCTTAGTACTATAACAAACTTTGACTCAACTGTCAACAACTTTTTCCCAACATATAAACCATTTGGCTCTCCGTTGCGACCTTTATTACTATATCATACACCTAAATCTATGTCAATATCTTTTTTATATTTCTACATTAAACTTTATATCCCCTTTTCTTTAATCTTTCTTGCTTATTCTAATATGATATAATATACCCTAAGATACTAACCATATAACTGTAATAGGAGGTGTTCTATGAATAAAAGGTACTATATAATAATAATATCATTATTAATAGTAAGTAACTTAATCACCCTATTGTTGTGGTCAGAAATTAATGAAGATTATTATATAAAAACTGAGAAGTTAAAAAAAAGAATAACTAACTTATATAAAATAAATGGAGAAAATAGTAACTGGCGAATAAGCAACACTATTCTAATACTATCTGATAATAGGTTGTATTTAGATGGAGGTATATTAACTTATATTGATGATACCAAGTTAAAAAATATCTCTTTATATAATGTAGAGATTGTTTATGAAAGAGCTGATAAAGAAGATATTCTTTTAGCTAAAGCTGTTTCTTCTAATGAACTAATGGAGTTTAATAAGGGAGATATTATAAATTTAGGTGAGTTTACTAAGAACTTATCAAAACTTGATAATTATAATTTAGAAAAATCCGCTAGTCTCTATATTGTTTTTGAATATTTTAATGAAAGCAATGACTATATGATTGATAAAATAAGATTAGATACAGAAACTTTGATACCCGAAGATTTCTTTAAATAAATATTTTCATGGTCTGATATATACTTTTAAAAATTAAATTATTTAATTTTACTTTCTAAATCTATTAACTAGATAAAAAAAAGAGATACTTTGGAATATTCCAAAGTATCTCCTTTTTTTATCCAGCATTGGCCTTCTATATATATGATTTAAAATATGCAAGACTTCTAACAACCAAGTTTTTTACAGCTTCCTTTAATTTACGGATAACTTGTTTTCCTCAAGAGTTAAATCTTAATAACACTCTAGAAATTTTATGGTTTTTATAGTATAATATGGTAATATGTAAAAGGTTTAGATATTTAAAACTTTTATCTAGTTATTTTAAAACAAAGCTTAACAATTATTGTAGATTATTTGAAAGGTGTGTATTAAATGAAAAAGGTATTTAAAATCATTATTATTTCTTTATTATATGTTTTAAGTTTAAATTTTTCTTCCTTTGCAACGGATTTAAATCTAACATCAATGTCATTTTCTATCAACCTCAATGAATATGATACGGAATATACTGTTGCAAATATTAATGGAAG
This sequence comes from Dethiothermospora halolimnae, assembly GCF_037577855.1. NCBI lineage: Bacteria > Bacillati > Bacillota > Tissierellia > Tissierellales > Thermohalobacteraceae > Dethiothermospora > Dethiothermospora halolimnae. Next base: position 1,551 of record NZ_JBAKFX010000106.1, read on the forward strand.
TATATTTGTTCCATTAGAAAAGATTTCTCAACATATGAACTTAACTCTAGAAGAAAATAAACAAACGAAAAGTATTGAAATTATAAACGGAGATACAGTTATAAGTTTTTTTGCTGATAAAAAAGAAGCACAAGTGAATAGTAATACGGTTCTATTAAAAAATCCCCCCTTTATTCTAAACAATGACTTTTATATTCCTATTCGTTTTCTAATAGAATCACTGGAGGGGGAGGTATCTTGGGAATGCAATTCATTTTATCCTAATGGCCATATACATATCTTTCAAAGAGAATATTTAGAATCAGTAGGCCAATTTAATAAAGAGGGATATGACCAAATTAGAAAATACTTAGATTTGATTGATGAATCTTCAGTTAGAAATGTAACAGAAGAAGAATGGAGACAGGTATTATCTGAAAAGGCATTAAAAAGTGGATATGGGAAAAATGCTAGAGTATCTCGAATAAATGGGATGGAAATAGCAATAGAGAGTTTTCTATAGAACCAGGGATGTGGATGGAATCTAATCGATTAATAAGCTTTGACCCTCTAATTTATCAAGGTGAATTTGGTTATGGGTATGAAGACTTTGAAACCAATGATCCCACTCGTAAGACAGCAACATTTGTAAAAGCATATACGTTAATTAAACAAAATGGCAAGGTTGTAATTGATAAAGAACAGTTAGTAGGTATGAAATATATTGACCACCTTCTCAACGTTAAAATAACAGATACATTACAAGAAGAGATAGAGGAAATATGGAACAAATCTAACTCATATAACTATAAAGAGTTTCTAGAGTTATATAATACCCATATTAATCCTATATTATGGCATGTAGATTGTATTAATAGACGTTATATAACTAAATTTAATGCTGCATCATCAGAAGAATCAAAAAAGAATATTGAAAAGCTTTTGTTTTCAGCTACAAACGGAGCCCTCAAAAAATTTACAAGAGAAACTAGAAGAAGTCCTTCATGGAATGATTTCCTTAATATATATGTGAGATATAATAATTTTACTGAGTTTTTTCCCATTAAAGTAAAGTCAACAAATAATCATATAATGATGACATTATATATTAGTGTATTCACTCCTCCCAATTCCTTTAAGGATAACTTAGGGACTATGGATGTAACTGTGGAAAAACAGGATGGAAAATGGATCTTTACCAAAATAGATAATGTAACATTTTATAAAGACTGCTATGACCTAAAAAATAAAGAACCTCAATTATATGAATTAGGTATAAAGTTTAAATCATATTTCGATTATATGATGAGGAATAGGTAGTGTATACATTTAACTAAAAAAAAATGATATTAGGCATAAATTTATGCCTAATATCATTTCTTTTAATAAAGGTGATATAGGATTTAATACAGCTAACATATTAGAAACTCTTAATCATATTAATATTGAGGGATTTCCAGTATTAGTAATTGAGTTTTTCTCTGAGGCCAGCTATCTTCTTATTACCCCCTTTGAACAAGGCTATGAAAAGTAAGGGGTAAATTGTAAATTTTAAAATAGAAATTTTGATTATAATTTCTAACTTATGAATATCATAAGATCATTTCCTTTATATGCCCTTAGTAATACAACACCTCTGTCATTAAAATTCTTACTTTCATCAAAAGGTTCTTTATTATTATCCATTTTAATTATAAAATCTAAAACTTCATCTGAATCATCACCAAAATAAAATTTAAGTACTTTTTTATATGCATTTTCTATTTCACTTGACTCAAGTATTGATTTGTCAAAAAATAAAACTGCTATTGGACCTCTAGTAGTAAGATCAACAACGAATCTTCCATTAGAACCATCTGAAGCAGAATAAATAACGCTATTATAGTCACCTCCAACTGCTTTTTCCTCTTCTATCTTAAAATTACTATCTAGTGAAGCAATTGCTTTTGCATCTAACTCCTTATTTCCTGTAGCTTTATTAGGTAGAATAATAGGTCTTTCATTTCCCTTTGATGTAATATGGGCTATATTTCTGTACTTATCCCAATCTACACTACATTCTAATGCTTCTGAAACAAATCTCAAAGGTACATAGGTTCTCCCGTTCATTAATCTAGCTGAACTATCAAAAGTAACTTTATTTTGGTTTATCATGGCATAGTTATTATTTATACCTAATACTATTACTTTATCATTTAATGTGATATATACTTCTTGCTTTTTCTTATCCCAATGGATTACTGCTCCTAATTGCTGGGCAATAAACCTTACGGGAACTATAGTTCTGCCCTCTGATTTAATTAATACAGGTTGTGCATCTGGAAAGTCTATTTTATTTTGATTTAGCTGCACTTCCACTGGTATATTGTCTTCTGCAAAAGAATTAATTGATAATATAAACAAAAAGGATGTTATGAAAATTAATTTTAAGTATTTTTTCATATTTTATCTTTCCTTTCTAAATGCTTAACAAGCAAATTTTTTATTCCTTAATTATAAATATATTTTATCACATTATAGAATTATTTTGTATAATCAATACTAAATAAATACAAAGCCCCCTCATCTGATTTTGGATTATTTGAATCAAAGAAAATGTAACCCTCTGAGGCCAGCTATCTTCTTATTACCCCTCTTGAATAAGGCTATAAAAAGCAAGGGGTAAATTGTAAATTTTAAAATAGAGATTTTGATTATAATTTCTAACTTATGAATATCATAAGTTTATCTCCTTTACTTGGCCTTTGCACTCCCAACCTTATGTCATTAAACTTCTTACTTTCATGAAAAGGTTTTTTATTATTATCCATTTTAATTATAAAATCTAAAACTTCATCTGAATCATCACCAAAATAAAATTTAAGTACTTTTTTATATGCATTTTCTGTTTCACTTGACTCAAGTATGGATTTGTCAAAATGAAGAACTGCCATTGGACCTCTAATAGTAAAGTTAATACCGAATCTTGTATTAGAACCATCTGAAGCAGAATAAGTAACGTTATGATAGGGACTTCCAATTGCTTTTTCCTTTCTTATCTTAAAATTACTATCTAGTGAAGCAATTGCTTTTGCATCTAACTCCTTATTCCCTGTAGCTCTATTAGGTAGAATAATAGGTCTTTCATTTCCCTTTGATGTAATATGGGCTATATTTCTATACTTGTCCCAATCTACACTACATTCTAATGCTTCTGAAACAAATCTCAAAGGTACATAGGTTCTTCCGTTTATTAATCTAGCTGAACTATCAAAAGTAACTTTATTCTGGTTTATCATGGCATAGTTATTATTTATACCTAATACTATTACTTTATCATTTAATGTTATATATACTTCTTGTTTTTTCTTATCCCAATGTATTACTGCTCCTAATTGCTGGGCAATAAACCTTACGGGAACTATAGTTCTGCCCTCTGATTTAATTAATACAGGTTGTGCATCTGGAAAATCTATTTTGTTTTGATTTAGCTGCACTTCCACTGGTATATTGTCTTCTGCGAAAGAATTAATTGGTAATATAAACAAAAAGGATGTTATGAAAATTAATTTTAAGTATTTTTTCATATTTTATCTTTCCTTTCTAAATGCTTAACAGGCAAATTTTTTATTCCTTAATTATAAATATATTTTATCACATCATGGGATTATATGGAAGCACATTGTCCCATTAGAAAAGAGCTCTAAACATATGAGCTTAACTCTAGAATGTAAAATTTTATAAGTAATGCTATAATCCTAAACATAAAGAACCTTAATTATATGAATTAGGTATAAAGCTTAAATCATATTTTGATTATACGATGAGGGATAGGTAGTTTATACATTTTAAGTATAGTTTCTATAGCTGGAATTCTGACATCTGAGGGATACTAGATATTCTAAATAATTCAAAATAACTGCCATATACTTAATTTCAATATACATTATTTAACTCACTGGTTTACCCTTTTCTATAACTTTAGGCATACATTTAACTAATTTTGTAACTTTAATTAAAACATATAATTGATTTAAAGCTGCTCCAATAATCTTTAAAATTAAATATATAGGATCTATTGATATATTTCCAATTGCAATTTGCATAGTTTGTATATTAACTAATAAATTGTCCCTATTTAGCATTTTATCAAAGTCTAACATATAGTCAGTATAAATAATAGATGGAGAAATTAATACTATTGATACTAATATAATTTTTAAAAACACTAGATTAATAATAAAGTACTTTATCTGAGCTGATATATTTTTGAATTCAAAAGATCTTTTATCTATATTCAATAGACTTAAATACACAAATATACCGAAAGAAATAGAAACAAATGCACAGTTCCATAATGTATCAATAAGCTCCCACAATTTACCTCTGTGAAAAAATATGATACTGTTCCCACAGAAGTAAATAATATCTACAGTTATTAATATTAGTAATTTGGCTACTAAAAACTTTTTAAAATTATGTATGCTACTTTTCATAATGTTATTAACAAAAACATTTTTATTTTCTATGATTAGCTTATAATATAATATTGGAATGGAATTTAAAAATGCGAATAATAAAGTAGATAAAATATCTTTTATTATTTGCATTTTATAATAAAAGTCATTAATATGGTGTCTATGTTCAATATAATACATTAGCTTAGCAGGACTTATAAAGAAGTAAAAGACCAGTTCTATAAATACAAACATAAATAATAAACGTATATATAATAAAAATTTATTTTTATCTAAATTAAACAAAAAATCCCTCCCTTATAATTATGTACTATTAAAAACAGTAAAAAAATACAGTTTTTGGTGACCGAATTATATCATATTTCTTTGTAATAATCAATGTTAATAATATTTTTTCAGAAATTTCGCATCTAATTTCCAGTAAAAATTTTACTCATACAAAAAATGTTTATTATACACATTTTACTATTAATGGGTATCAAAAGACCGTTTGGCCCTAAAAAAGGATACACTTTCCCCC
>NZ_JBAKFX010000107.1:0-6460 GCF_037577855.1 Dethiothermospora halolimnae
GTATACGATAAACATAAATATCATAGTCTTCATTTCTAGGTACACCCAATTCTATATCCATTGTACCATCTTGTGCAAATGTTTTTCTAAAAAAATCTTCATCTCTTCTACTATCTATTGTACCTATAACTTTATAAACCCTTCCCTCTATGATATTAGCATCCTCAAATTCATCATTTGATTCATCTTCTTCCATGTAACCATATCCAGAAGCTCTATATATTGAGGAGTTTATGCTATCTTTATCATTATCCCTTGAAAAATCCCTGTCCCTATTTTCATGAACCTCTATATATTTCTTATAGTTTGTTTTTTCTGTGTTAGAAATTTCTACTTGCCTAGATGGTTTATTTTCAATAATAAAGTTACCTGTATATGTTTCTATTATATCACCATTGTCATTATTTACAATTACTTGTGAATAATATTCTTCATTATATTCTAAATTATCCAAAACTATCTCCTCATCATAAAAAATCCTATCATTATAGAATATTCCCTTTCCCTCTTGTTCTCCTATTACCAATCTTACAATATCATTTTTAAAAGATTTATCTTTAAGTACAAATTTAGCTATAGGATTCCCACCTTCATCTTTATCAACCTCTATATCTATTGGCAATAAATCCCTATTAAATGGTCTACTGCCTCTATCTGACCTTTGACCATACTTATATGTAGTAGTAGCCCACGCATTTGAAGTTACTGCAAATGTTACAAAAAATACTAATAACAAACTTATGATCTTTCTAGTATTATTTTTCATTATACACATTTCCCCCTTATATTTAATTATTCATTAGTGTGCACCATAACTTTCTAGAAAGTAACATAATTATACATCTTAGTTAAAAAAGTCAAACGTTTCACCATATTCGGTTGTTTTTAGTGCATATTTGGTGAAATTTATTATTTTTTGCATAATAAAAAACCCCCTTTAGCTTGTTTCATTTTCACCATTGCTAAAAAGGGGTTATTACCTTAAGAATAACTACCTAACTATTAATTTGTATTACTTCCTTTTTCTATACTTTCCTTTAGTTTCTCAACTTCCTCTCTATCTAATTCAGTTATATCTACCACTGTATCTATATCTATTCCTTTTTGTAATGCTTGTCTGGCTACTAATATTTTTTCCTCTTTTTTACCTTTTTCTATACCTTTTTCTATACCTTTTTCTAATCCTTTTTCTATACCTTTTTCTAATCCTCTTTGCATTCCCTTTTCCTCAGCTTCTTTTAATTTAATCTTTTGATATACCATTGCTGACTTTTGATCTAATAATGCCTTTTCTCTTGCTAGATACAATTGCCTTGCTTTTTCATCTGCACTTAGTTCTTCTAACATTCTACCAGCCATATTTATCACCTCACTATTCTTTCTTATATCCTTTACTATCTCCCTTTTTTCCTTTTCCCCTGCATCTTTTATAAATGTTATCCATTTTTCTAAATCATTCATCTTTTTTATATTTTTACTGTCATTAAACTTCTCTAACTCTATATAATGGATTTCTAAATCATCTGTTAGCTCAAATTTCTCTTTTTCCTCCATTATCTTAAACTTATTATGATATCTATCGGTATTATCAAATAACTTAAAGTCTAATATATTTACTACCACACATTTTTTTAATGTTTCATATGCTTGGGCCTCATTTATTGTTTCTCCATATAGTTTACTCCAATAATATAAGCTTCTCTTTCTATAATTATCCACGTTATTTATCTGTACTTCTATATCTATTAATTCTCCCTTTTCTGTTTCCACCTTTATATCCATTATGGATAACTTGTCTTTTTCATATTCTTTATCATTAAAAGGATTTAAATATACTATCTCTTTTATTTTATCATTGTCTTTTGGTTTAAGTAGGGAATTTAAAAAGTGTTTTAATATAATCTTACTTTCCCTTTTCTTACCTGCAAATAATGCTTTAAATACAAAATCTATTACTGGTCTCATTAAGTTTATTTCCTTCATATTAATCAGCTCCGATTATTATATTGTTTATATTTATATTATACCATTTTGATTAAAAGGATAACAATATCTTAGCTCTTTTATGGCTTTTTATATAAAAATAAATACCCATTATTTTAATGAGTAGTTGTTTTAAGCCTATCAATCTTTCTTTTTATCGTATATCTCTTTTTGTAAAATGCTTTCTATTTCATTAACTTTTTCTTTGTTTTCTCTTATGTTAAGAATTCTCTCGGTATCCTCTCCATTTTCATTAGTATATTTAATAATTAAACGATAATGTTTATAAAAAGGATCTAGTCCCTCTTCTATCTCAAAAGAAATAACATCTTCCCAATTGATGAATCCATATTTGCATATTATTCCGCCCTCTGTTATATAGAAATTTTGTGTTAAATATAATATATCCAATATTATCATCAATATAATAGATAAAATAGCCCCACACGTTATAAATATCGATTTGTCAGTGTAAAGGAAATATAAATGTCCTATAATTAAAAAATTTATCACCCATAAGAGTTCATTGGAGTTGATTTTAAAAATAATACTATTTACTCTAGCTTTATTTTCTATGTCATATAGTTTACTTTTTAATTTTATTTCTCTTATTAACACTATAGAAAAGACCATTGGCCCCACTATATATGCAATTCCTAACATTAGATAGTATATTATGTCATAAGCCATATTGACCTCCTTAAATGTAGCCTTTTTAGCTAAATCTTTATTCTGGAATTAAATCCTTTAAATCATCTTTATCAAGTTTTCTATCTTCTAGGTCTCCAAGTTGACCATCTATGGCTCTAGGTATCCTGGGATAGTCATGCCATCTATGCCAACCTTTTATGGGAACACCTGGCACATCCCTGCCAACTCCAGGTTGCACTGAATAATAAGCTGGATAGATTTTTGTGCCTTTGCCACCAGGTTGAATTGTATCTAAAAAATCATTATATATATCTGTTTCTGCAAAGTCTTTTAACATTATTGCCACCCCTGCAACTGTACAAAAACCTCCTGCCCAACCAACAAATTTTGGCACCGTTTCAAGTAACTGTTGTACCCCAAGTGTAACTCCTCCTCCAACAGTAACCGCTGCACCTAAGTCTAAAAATTTTCTTCTTTCCGTACTACTATCAAATAGCAACCCTTTCAATACATCAGCTGGAACATATATCATACAAGAATACCAATCACAATTCCATTCCTGATCGTCAGTAGCCTCTCGTTTATCCGATACCCACACTCCTCCATCTGGGGCATAATAGCTGTCATCATCATTATATCTATACCTTATCTCCAACTCATATTCATCATTTACGTCAAAATCGTCATATCCATCTCCATAAATCTTTACATAATAGGTACCTTTTTCAACCGTTTCTCTTATATCTTCACTTTTATCTCCACTTCTCCTTGAAGACTCAATAAGATCTGTATATCTTCCATCTTTTCTATATAGCTTTATATCATAATTACAATCTCTAGGAATATTATTTAGCTCTATGTCTAAATCCGAATAGCCACCTACTCTAAACTCATACCAGTCTACATCATCCTCATGATGTATAGTACCATATATCTCTTCTCTACGACCTTCTTCTACATCTATTTCAGAAGCATCATCAGCTTCGTTATTTTTTTCATCTTCATCTCTTCTACTATCTATTGTACCTATGACTTTATAAACCCTTCCCTCTATGATATTAGCATCCTCAAATTCATCATTTGATTCATTTTCTTCCATGGAACCATATCCAGAAGCTCTATATATTGAGGAGTTTATGCTATCTTTATCATTATCCCTTGAAAAATCCCTGTCACTATTTTCATGAACCTCTGTATATTTCTTATAGTTTGTTTTTTCTGTGTTAGAAATTTCTACTTGCCTAGATGGTTTATTTTCAATAATAAAGTTACCTGTATATGTTTCTATTATATCACCATTGTTATTATTTACAATTAATTGTAAAAAATATTTTTTATTATATTCTAAATTATCCAAAACTATTTCCTCATCATAAAAAATCCTATCATTATAGAATATTCCCTTTCCATCTTGTTCTCCTATTACCAATCTTACAATATCATTTCTAAAAGATTTATCTTTAAGTACAAATTTAGCTATAGGATTTTTACCTTCATCTTTATCAACCTCTATATCTATTGGCAATGAATCCCTATTAAATGGTCTACTGCCTCTATCTGACCTTTGACCATACTTATATGTAGTAGTAGCCCACGCATTTGAAGTTACTGCAAATGTTACAAAAAATACTAATAACAAACTTATGATCTTTCTAGTATTATTTTTCATTATACACATTTCCCCCTTATATTTAATTATTCATTAGTGTACACCATAACTTTCTAGAAAGTAACATAATTATACATCTTATCAAAAAAAGTCAAACGTTTCATCATATTCGGTTGATTTTAGTGCATATTTGGTGAAATTCATTAATTTTTCTATAATAAAAACCCCCTTTGGCTTGTTTCATTTTCACCATTGCTAAAAAGGGGTTATTACCTTAAGAATAACTACCTAACTATTAATTTGTATTACTTCCCTTTTCTATACTTTCCTTTAGTTTCTCAACTTCCTCTCTATCTAATTCAGTTATATCTACCACTGTATCTATATCTATTCCTTTTTGTAATGCTTGTCTGGCTACTAATATTTTTTCCTCTTTTTTACCTTTTTCTATACCTTTTTCTAATCCTCTTTGCATTCCCTTTTCCTCAGCTTCTTTTAATTTAATCTTTTGATATACCATTGCTGACTTTTGATCTAATAATGCCTTTTCTCTTGCTTGATACAATTGCCTTGCTTTTTCATCTGCACTTAGTTCTTCTAACATTCTACCAGCCATATTTATCACCCACTATTCTTTTTTATATCCTTTACTATCTCTCTTTTTTCCTTTTCCCCTGCATCTTTTATATAATTAGTCGTTTTCATAATTTCTTAGTTATAACTTTTCTGAAAAAGTATTTCTAATCTCATTTTTTATATCTAATATTTTAAATAGTATTTTTATTAACTTGGTAAGACTATATCAAAACTTCCAAGTATATAATACCATATTAGAGCAGCTACAATTACTAAAAAAACACCTAAATAACTGAGTAACTTGCTAGAGGTAATTTCTTTAAGGGCAGATTGCATTATACCAAATACGAAACACCCTATGAGTACTACGACAAATAAAAATACCTCCATTATCATTTCCATCCCTGTATTGTTTATTATATCAATATAACTCAATATTACATTAATACATACCCAGAATATAGCTCCCCCAGCAATAATATATATGAAATAAAAAATCCATTTTTCTATTTCTGACCATACCTTCTTTATCTTATTCATTATAACCTCCATATACTTAGTACTAAGATACCGTTTATAACCTATAGAAATTAATTGGAGTTAATTTTAAAACTATACTATGCTAATTTCAAGAATTCCTATGAATTTATATAATAAAAAGAATACAATGATAACCAAAACTTTCCCTATAGATTGTAAATATTTATTAGTTACAATATCTTCAATTAATCTTTCCAATATCCAAAAAATTAAAATGCCATATGTTAAACCTATACTTATGGCGACTGCCATAAGTTGATATAAATCATTCTCTATAGTTACTACATAGCTACCTAAGGCACTAAAACAAAGCCATATTAAGAAACCAAATACAACTATAAGGGTTATAAACTTCATATATATATTGATATATGATATATACTTATTATTTTTCATAATTCACTCCTTCTTTTAATTAATATACTTAACCTGTAGATTGTGTAATATCTCCCTAGCAAATTAACGGTGAATTTCTAATTTATTAGGGAGATATTAAAAATAGAGTATAATCTAGCTTAGTTTAGTCGAGGCTATAAACATAATTTTCAATCCATTCTTTCTATTTTTTCAATAATCTCTAGAGACTCTTCATCTAGATCCCAAGGTAAATATTCACCTTTATCAAAGTCTCCCTCATATCCTATCTCACCTTCAATATATTTATCAGAATTCCATATATCATAATAATTAAGTATCATAGTAGTGGGGGTAGTTCCTGGTAATGGACCATATCTGGTCTCTAGCACAGTCGTTATTTTTATCATATCGTTTTCGTCTGCCTCATTTATTACTTCTTGCAATTCCTCTTTTTCTGCATTATTCATAGCTAAACTATTCACTCCGACACTCACACTTACAAATATTTGAATTACTTTTGCAATCTTAGATGCCGGAATAGCCATTATCTCATAAAAAATCTCTAATGCAGCTGCAGTAGCAAGACTTTTTCCACCTGCTTTAGCGTAATCTTCTAACTCTATATTATTCATGGTATCTTTTAAAGCTACTGCAATATCATAAGGTAAGTATGTTATTTGCCTGACTTGTCTATTTAATCCATCCGGACCACTTGATCCCCTATCAGGCACCCACCTACCACCT
>NZ_JBAKFX010000108.1:0-5949 GCF_037577855.1 Dethiothermospora halolimnae
ATATATAATTTTGATGGTATCTTATAAAATTTTTATATTGTTCTTTTTCTTGTTCTAATATTTTTTTAGTGGTGAAATATGCATTATAGTAATCTCCCTCTTTAAAATCTTTTGGCAATATATATTTCCCCCCCAAAAATTCTTTCCTTAACCCTTTAATACACTTTTTCATTTCTTCTGTATTTATATTTGCTTCTTTGTTTTTTATATCTATAACATCCAATTGATGAATATTATAGTCGTATATATCTCTTATAAATTGTCGTCTTAGTTTCACTTCGTTTTTCTCTAGCCATTTATCTCTAATACTTCTATAATCCTCCCAGCTCCAATCATATTCTGGTTCTTTTATATCTAAATAATCCAATTCGTCTTTATCTATTAAAAAGATTTCAGTTTTCATTCCTATTGGTACAAAATAATTGTTTTTATCTTTTATAGAATCATATATTTTATTTGAATTTTTTAATTTTCCATCTAAGTTTAAAGCTACACCACTATCTGTATATATCTTTATTGGAGTTTCACAAAGGTATATCAGTGTAGGTCCCTTATCTAGATATAATTTGGTATTTAACTTTTTAAAAAACTCCTCTTGAGTTTCTCCTTTTATAATATCGTACTTTATTTTTAATCCCGTTTCTTTTTCAATTTTATCAAGGCCATATATTAACATCACAAGTCTATTTCCAAAATAACGATAATCATCTTCCCAAATAGCTATCGTTACCTCATCTTTATTTATTTCTTCTAATAAGTTATTTGAATTTGATTTTTTATCAGTTTCTCCTTGAAAACATCCCGATAAGATCACTACTAATAATATAAAAGATATAAATATTCTTTTCATTCCATCCCCCTCCTAATTTATAAGAGTATTTATATATGTAAAAAGTTCATTTTGTTATCAGCTTTTTTCTTAGAGATATATTATCGAAAATTTTTTCTATTTTAAATATAAACATATTATCCCATTATGAAATATATAAAATCCACTACTTAAATAACAAAAACGGCGACACCTCCTAAAACTAAGTTGTCGCCACAATAATTCACAATTAACAATTGTTTCTCCTATTCATTTAAATATATATTATACTGATTCTCTAGCTCCTGTAGCTTTCTTTCTAACTTACTATCATTATATTCTTCATCTGCAAATACTAGCTTAAATATGTCCTTATATAGCTTATCTTTTAGTATATATATGCTCATATTTTGATCTTCATAGGTTAATTTAGGTTTATTTTCTCCACTTTTTATTTTTTCTAATAAATATTCTTTTAATTCTAATGCTTCCTGGCTGAGTTTTTGGTTTTTCTCTAATACTCTTATTTTTTCTTCTATATCTTTATTTACTGGATAAAAAGATAACATAAAAGGCTTCCTGCTTGAATTATAAAGTCTCATCTGCATATCATCACTTAATAGATAATTTATGAGTTTTGTTCCTAACTCAATATTTTCTCCATTTCTATTTACTAAAAATCCCCCTAATGATACGTTTTTATCTTCATTCATAACATTAGAAACTACTATTTTATTTTCTTTCATCCTTTTATCCACAACAAAAGCATGTAATTCAGTTTCTATTAGTTCAGAAAATATATAATCTGGATGATATTTAATAAATGACTTGTAATCTGTATCTTTCTGCCTCTTCACAGATTCAGTAGTAAAGTATGCATTATAGTAGTCTTTTTGCTTAAAGTTTTTCGGTAATATATATTTCCCTCCTAAAAATTCACTTCTTAAATCTTTTATACATTTTTTCATTTCTTCTGTATTTATATTTGCTTTTTTATTTTCCATATCTATAATATCTAATTGATTAATCTTATAGTCATATATATCTTTTATAAAATGTCTTCTTAGTTTTACCTCATTCTTATCTATCCATTTATCTCTAATACTTGTATAGTCGCTCCAACTCCAGTCATATTTTGGCTCCTTTATTCCCAAATAGTCAAACTCTTCCCTAGTAATAAGTAAACTATGAGTTTTCATACCTATGGGCACAAAATAATCATCTCTATCTTTTATAGAATCATATATTTTATCTAGATTTTCTACTTTTCCCTTTAGCTTTAAAGCGACTCCACTATCTGTGTATATCTTTATAGGTGTTTCACAAAGATATATTAATGTTGGTCCCCTATCTAGATATAATTTAGTATTTAACTTTTTGAAAAATTCTTCTTGAGTTTCTCCCTCTATAATGTCGTATTTAACTTTTATCCCTGCTTCCTTTTCAATTTTATTAATCTCATAGTTTAACATTTCAAATTCCTCTGTATAATAACGATAATCATCTTCCCAAATGGCTATTGTTACCTCATTTTTATCTTCTCTCTCATTCTGTTCTATTGCTTCTTCTACCAGATTATTAGATGTTAACTCCTTTTCATTATCTTCCTCAGAACATCCTGATAAAATAAATACTAATAATGTAATAAATATAAATACTTTTTTCATTACATCAATCCCCCTTTATATATAGGAGCATTTAATCATCTAAAAAGTTCATTTTTTATTGCACTTTAGATATTAATTTGTATAGACAATCTATATTTCTAAAATTATCAGCCTTTAACTCTTCTGTTGGAAATATTTTATTTGAATTTCCCTCTAAGTTAAAAATAAACTCTATCACCTTCAACTTACAAGTTTTATATACAAAATTCACTACTTTAATAACAAAAATAGCGACACCTCCTAAACCTAAGCTGTCGCCACAATAATTAACAATTAACCATTCACAATTAACAATTGTCTTTCTTATTCATTTAAATAAACACTATATCTATCCTCTAACTCCTTTAACTTCCTGCTTAATTCTTCAACACTATATTCCTCTTCTGTAAATATAAACTTAAATAAGTCTTTATAGAGTTTTCTTCTTAAATTAAAGGTCTTTAATGTTCTGTCATTTGTGTATAATCTTGGTTGTATTTCTCCCTTTTCCATTTTGTCATATATATAATTTTTAAGCTCCATAATCTCTGGTTCTAAGCCCTGCTTTGACTCTATTTTTTCTATATCATCTTCTACTGTTTTTATTACTGGAGCATACATGTACTGACCTTCATACATTTTCATTTGAAATTCTTCTTCCAAAAGTCTATTTAAAAACTTATATCCTAGCTCTTTATTTTTCCCATTTTTATTAACTATAAACCCACCTAGATCCACATTATATTTAGGATGTTCAACATTTGGGAAAATCACCCTATTATCTATAACACCACTTTTCATACTGGATGTTTTTAATCCATTATCTGCGCTAAATGTTAAATAATAAGCTGTCATTCCTTTAGTCCTAAATTCTTCATATTTACTTCTCTCCTGATGACTAAAATCAAAGCAGGCCTTATAGTAGTCTTCATATGTAAAGTCATTTGGCAAAATATATTTTCCTGAATATATTTCCTTTTTCATAGTCTTTATACTTTCTCTCATTATTTTAGTATCTATGTTTATTGCTTTATAATCTTCACTAAATATATTTATATTATCTAGTCTAATCCTTACTATGTCCTCTACATCGCTCCATGAGATTTCTATTGGAGCATTGTATTCCACCCATTTCTTTCTTATATCATAATATTCATTTATTGTTAAATTAAAACCTGGTATTTCTATATCTAACTTTTCTATTTGAGCTTTATTAAATGATGTGCATATATAATATGCTCCTATTGGCACGAAATATATTTCTTCCTCTAAGTAGAAGTCATATATATTATTAATATTAGGTATCATATTGTGGTCTACTTTTTTTGCTATACCTTTCTCTTTAAACATTTGATAATAGTAAGGCTTATAACTTATATATATAAGAGTGGGACCTTTATCTAGGTATAGCTTAACATTTATATTATCTAGGAATTCTTCGTAAGTATCTCCTTTGATGATGTCAAATTTAACTTTTATATCTTTAATATCATCATATTTACATACATCATGGAAATAAGGCATGTCATCTATATGACCATCATAATAATCCTTTTCCCATATAGCTATAGCTATCTCTTTATCTTCATTGCTTATACTGTCAACATTACTTTCATTTGTACAGGACACTAGTAATAATATGATACATAATATAATAAGTAACACTTTTTTCATCATTTTAATCTCCTTTATATATAGGAGTATTTAAACATCTAAAAAGTTCATTTTTTATTGGACTTTACATATCAATTCATATAGACAATCTATATTTGTGAAATTATCAGCCTTTAACTCTTCTGTTGGAAATATTTTATTTGAATTTTCTTCTATATTAAAAATAAACTCCATAACCTTCAACTTACAAGTATTATATACAAAATCCACTACTTCAATAACAAAAATAGCGACACCTCCTAAACCTAAGCTGTCGCCACAATAATTAACAATTAACCATTCACAATTAACAATTGTACTCCCTATTCATTTAAATATATATTATACTGATTCTCTAGCTCCTGTAGCTTTCTTTCTAACTTACTATCACTGTACTCTTCATCTGCAAATACTAGCTTAAATATGTCTTTATATAGCTTGTCTTTTAGTATATATATGCTCATATTTTGATCTTCATAGGTTAATTTAGGTTTATTTTCTCCACTCTTTATTTTTTCTAATTCTTCTGCTTTTATCTTCAATGCTTTATCACTTAGGTCTCTATTTTTCTCAAGCTTTTTTATTTCATCTTCTATATCTTTATTTACTGGATAAAAAGATAGTACATAGGGTTCTCTCTCTGAATTATAAAGCTTCTTCTGAACTTCGTCGCTTAATAAATAATTTATAAACTTTATTCCCTCCTCTATATTTTCTCCGTTTTTATTTACTAGAAAGCCTCCTAACGATAAATTCCTATCTCCATTAATGATATTTGATACTATTATCTTGTTTTCTTTATTTCTTTTGTTTGTTACATAAGGGTAAAGTGCATGTTCTCCCGTATATATAAGTATATAATCTTGATTATAATATCTTATAAATCTTTTATATTCTTCTTTCCCTTGTTCTGATATGTTTTTAGTGGTGAAATATGCATTATAGTAATCTCCCTCTTTAAAATCTTTTGGCAATATATATTTCCCGCCGAAAAATTCTTCCCTTAACCCTTTAATGCACTTTTTCATTTCTTCTGTATTTATATTTGCTTCTTTATTTTTTGTGTCTATAATATCTAATTGATTGATATTATAATCATATAAGTCTCTTATAATGTATCGTCTTAATTTCACTTTATTTTTCCCTAGCCATTTATTTTTAATACTTATATAATCATCCCAACTCCAATCATATTCTGGTTCTTTTATACCTAAATAATTCAACTCATCTCTATCTATTAGAAAAATTCCAGTCTTCATCCCTATTGGTACAAAATAATTATTTTTATCTTTTATAGAATCATATATTTTATTTAAATTTTTTAGTTTCCCATCTAAATTTAAAGCCACACCACTATCTGTATATATCTTTATTGGAGTTTCACAAAGGTATATTAACGTAGGTCCCTTATCTAGATATAATTTGGTATTTAACTTTTTAAAAAACTCCTCTTGAGTTTCTCCCTTTATAATATCGTACTTTATTTTTAATCCCGTTTCTTTTTCAATTTCATCAAGACTGTATACTAGCATCTCCAAGTTTACTTGATAATAATGATAGTTATCTTCCCAAATAGCTATTGTTACCTCGTCTTTATTTGTTTTTTTTTCAATTAAATCATTTGATGTTAATTTTTTATCAGTGTCTCCTTGGAAACATCCCGATAAGAGCATTACTAATAATATAAAAAGCATAAATATTCTTTTCATTCTATCCCCTCCTCGTATAATATAGTTAGAACATTTGATAGAAAATAAAGTTCTTTTCTACCGAACATTCTCACTAAAAATAACTTCAATATTCATATTCTTAAATAACCTTTTAATACAAAACTTATCTTAT
>NZ_JBAKFX010000109.1:0-5377 GCF_037577855.1 Dethiothermospora halolimnae
TAAAGGAACTTGAGTTTATCGATAAATCATATAAAGAAAATGAATTGAAAAAGAAACCTATATTAATAACAGCTAGTAAAAAACATATAGTTGATAAGTTTATAAAAGATAAGGATATACCATTTGAGTATTATTTTATAACAGAAAAAGAGCTAGATAAAAAAATAGGAGTAGGTAGTATACCATTAAGTTTTGTAATTGATAAAGAGGGTAATGTTAAAATGGGTAAAAATGGATGGAGTAGTGATAAGTCATTTCAAAAAGAATTAATTGAAAAGGTTAATTCATTTAACTAGGTAATAATTTTTAGGTGGGGAATGCTAGGAAAATAAATTTAAATGGAAGTATGTAAATTGAAGAATAAGAAAAAAGTAGTAGTTTTATTTTTAGCAGTTGTAACAATGTTAATGGTTGTTGGTAATGTGGCTTTTGCTAGTGAGGTAGTGTATTATGAAGATTGTGAACCTAAGACTGGAGGAAAAGAGTATTGTTGCAAGAAAAAAGCAGTTGAAACTCCTAGTGGTGGTCGTTATGTAGAAACATTAGGTTGTTACTACAAATAGAAATTACATTATTATGGTTTTCAACATAAAAATATAATAGTATAATTAGTTTTTAGCGTTTTCCACCTAGTATAATTATAATAAAAAAGTACTAGTGTAGTAAAAAAAAGGAGAGCAAAAATGAAAAAAATATTGATAGTTATCATGTGTATAATACTAGCCATAAATTTAATTGGATGTGATAGTGATAAAGAGGAGACTATAAATAAAGATTTGGCTGGAGATAAAAAAGAAATAACTATAGTGGTAAAATCATC
Organism: Dethiothermospora halolimnae; assembly: GCF_037577855.1. Lineage (NCBI taxonomy): Bacteria > Bacillati > Bacillota > Tissierellia > Tissierellales > Thermohalobacteraceae > Dethiothermospora > Dethiothermospora halolimnae. Next base: position 821 of record NZ_JBAKFX010000109.1, read on the forward strand.
TAAAGTACATCCAGTTTTAAGAGCATATAAACAAGTTTTTGAAACGGAGAATAATGTAGAAGTGAAATTTGAAGAAATAAAGTCTCCAACAGAAGAAGAGTATTTAAAAAGATTAAATACAAAACTTTATTTAGATAATGGACCTACCTTGATAATGATAGGGAGAGAGGATAATTATAATAGATATGTAGAAGCAGGTATAGCATTGGAAGTTAAAGATAAAATCTCTAATCTAGAAAAGTTATATGATGGTTTTAAAAGTGAAAGTGTTTATTATGTTCCAATAGCTATGCTTTATCTACCTATTGCATTGAATTTAGAATACTTAGATTATGTGAATATGGATAAGCCTAATTTGGATTGGGGAAAAGAAGAATATATAAAGATAAAAAATGAATGGTTAAAAAAAGAATCGAGGCCATTTAGTTATAGAGAATATTTAGATATAGTAAAGAGTCCTCTTGAAGATTTGGATATTTTTAATGAAAATATAAACTTTATAAATATAAATACAGATAAAGTAAAGAAATATATTAGAAAAGCTAAAAGAAGTATATTTTCAGATAATTATATCTTAAAAAAAGGTTATAGCTATGATAAATATAGCAGGTTTGATAACTATGATAATAGTAAAGAAATATATAAACTATTAGACTTTAATAGAGAAATAAACAGTAGATTATTAAGTTTTGATTTAGGAGAAAATGGTTTAAAAATTAGGGATTTATTTGAGACAAATATAAGTGAATTATTGGTGTTACCAGATATAATGAAAGATCAATATCAAATAGAGACATGGGGATTTATAGTAAATAGAAACGGAAAAAATATTGAGCTAGGATATAAATTTATAAACGGGCTTTTAAAAAATCAACAACAAATTAATATATATACAGATACATCACATTCAGATTTTCCTGTTAATAAAGATATTGAAGAAGAAATAAGAAAGGTAGAAAAAGAAAGAGAAATAGAAGATAGATTTATAGAATTGAAAGAATACATATTAGATAAATTTAATAATAGAGAGTATAAAGTTATGAATAGTCAAGATGGCAAAAAAGTAGAGTTTTATGACATGTTAGAAGAAGATTTAGTTAAAATTATATTTGATGAAAAGGAATACTCAGATGAGGAGTTAAGTAGAAAGTTACAGAAATTAGAGGATAAGTATAATATGTGGTTGACGGAATAGTTTTTTTAATTAAGAGTTAAGAGTTAACGACTAAGAATGTAAAGAAAGTTTAAGCTTAAGGGGAGATGTTATTCTAAGTGGACAATGTATAGTTAAGGGGATTGTGATCCATAGGTTTGTAAAATATTATATTGTAAATTAGATTTAGATAAATTAGGCTTTAAGTTATTAATTTTCAAGGAACATTGTAAATATAAAAAGTTAAATAAATTAAGAAAAAAGATTACACAAGTGATAGAGGTAAATAATATCTGGTTTTTTATTATATTTTAGGATTAAATAACTTAAAAAACATAAATTTACTTGGATAATAATTTTAGGTGGAAATGCTAAATAGAAATGGAGGAGTTATGTATGAAAAAGACAAGAAGTATAATTTTATTTTTGGCTATTGTAACAATATCATTAGTATTTAGTAATATTGTTCTTGCCAATTCACCAAAACAAACATGGTTGGAATGTAATGAAAGGGGAGGAGAAACTATTTGTTGTAGAAAAATCAGAAGGTGTATAGAGCCGGGTGATTGTTGGGTTGATATAATAGACTGCTATAGAAAATAAGAAATATTACAATATGAGTTTGTGATTTTATATTAAATTAGCATTTCTGCCTAACTTTAAATGGTATATATTATGTACAATTACCCCATGGAATTATAAAATTTTTTACAAATATAAAGTGAAATATATTTATAATAACAGCCTTAGCTTTTTTACTGGGATTTATAATATCCTTTACCGAGTTTTATGTACAGGACAAATTTATCTCCCAACAATAGTCTCAATGATTCAAACTGGGGATAAAGGCATTTATAATGTACAAGCTATATTTAGATTAATAATATACAATATAGGCTTTGTAATACCACTTATTGTAATATGTCTATTTACATACTTTGGACAAAGAATCCTTGATATCTCAGAAGTATTTAGAAGAGGTAGTAAAAGAAGAGAATACATTCTTAATATTCTTTTCACCTAGCTGTGAAGCCTGTGTAAAGGAACTTGAATTTATTAATAAATCATATAAAGAAAATGAATTGAAAAAGAAACCTATACTAATAACAGCTAGTGAAGAACATATAGTTGATAAGTTTATAAAAGATAAGGATATACCATTTGAGTATTATTTTATAACAGAAGAAGAGCTAGATAAAAAAATAGGAGTAGGTAGTATACCATTAAGTTTTGTAATTGATAAAGAGGGCAATGTAAATATGGGGAAAAATGGATGGAGTAGTGATAAGTCATTTCAAAAAGAATTAATTGAAAAGGTTAATTCATTTAACTAGGTAATAATTTTTAGGTAGGGAATGCTAGGAAAATAAATTTAAACGGAGGTATGTAAATTGAAGAATAAGAAAAAAGTTTTAGTAATGTTACTTGCTATAGTAACAATGTTAATGGTTGTTGGTAATGTGGCTTTTGCAGCTCATGTTTTTTATGAGGAAAGACCTGGTTCACCGGATGGACATCGTAGATGCAAGTGGAAAATAACTTGTACTTCACACAATGAAGATGATTGTACTGAGGAATTAATGTATTGCTACAATGTATAAAGTTTACTAAAAATATGTTTTTTAAATATTATATTTTTCAAAGGTTATAAATAAAATTTTAGTATTTCCTATCTAATATTAGTATAATCTCCGTTAAAAATTATAAAAATGTATTTTAGGAATTTATTTACTTAAAGTATAGAAGGAGAAGAAAAATGAAAAGAATAATAATATCGATTATTTTTATAATATTGATTTACAGTCTATTTGGATGTCACGATGGTGGAGGGAAAATTGCAAATGGAAAAGATAAAAAAAAAGAACTTATAATAATAACATGGGGTGAAGCTCATCCAGTTTGCGATATGTATAAACAAGTTTTTGAAGAAGAATATAATGTTAAGGTTAATTACGAAAAAATTGAAACCTCAAGCTATGAAGAATATTTAAAGAAACTACATACAAAATTATATTTAGAAAATGGGCCCACTTTGTTGTTTATAGAAAATAGAGATATGTATCAAAAATATATTGATAGAGGTATAGCTGTAGATGTTACTAGCAAAATACCTAATATTGCTAAGCTTTATAATGGTTTTAATAAGGAAAAAGTATATTATGTACCAGTAGGTATGGATTATTGGCCGATAGAACTAAATAGGAAATATTTAAAAAAAATAGGAGTTAAAGAGCCTAAACTAAATTGGACTAGAGAAGACTATTTAAATTTAAAAAGAAAATGGTCAGAGTGTGAACCTAGACCATTTAGTTATAGAGAGTATCTAGATATAGTAAAATATCCTCTTGAAAACTTAAATATCATATATGGTGATAATACTACTATAAATATAACTAATGATAAAATTAAAAATTATATTAAACATGCTAAAGGGCAAATATATTCTGGGAGGTATATATTAAATCCTGATTATAAATATGAAATGTATACAGAGTATGGACAAGATTATAGTAATAAAGAAACTACGAAACTGATGAACTTTAATAATGATATATGCCATGAAGTCTTAAATTTAACTGGAATTGAAAATGGATTACATATCACGGACATGTTGGGAAAAGAAGAAAAAAATGTATTATTACTACCAGATGTAATGAGGAATAGTTATCAAATAAATACATGGGGTTTTCTTGTGAATAGGAATGGTAAAAATACTGAATTAGGTTATAAATTCATAAATGGTCTTTTAGAAGATGAGCAGCAAATTAATATATATAGGGATATGAGTTATGCTGACTTCCCAGTTATTAAGGGGATTGAAGAACAAATAGGAAAAATAGAAAAAGAAAGAGAAATAGAAGATAGATTTATAAAACTAAAGGAATATATACTAGATAAATTTAATAAAGGAGAATATAAAGTCTATAATAGTCAAGGTAGTAAAAAAGTAGAGTTTTATAACATGTTAGAAGAAGATTTAGTTGAAATTATATTTGATGAAAAGGAATACTCAGATGAAGAGTTAAGTAGGAAGCTACAGAAGTTAGAAGATAAGTACAATATGTGGTTGACGGAATGATTTTTTGAAATCAGAGGAAAGTGGAGAAGGGAGAGAGGAGAGATAATGTAGGACTAGGCATGCCTAGTCCCTTTTTAGTGCCATAAAATAAGAAGGATAAGATATAGTTTCTTGTTGAGGCATATATTATTGTATAAACAATTTAATACCAATATATGGTTGAGAATAGGCTAGGGTACATGTATAATATAAGTATACATACAAATAAATGTAAAATAACCAAATGAGGAGATGAATAATAAAAAATATTAATATTAGGTATTAAATATTATTTAAGTATAAAAAAAGGTATTATGGAAAAGTATCATTACAATTACCCCTATTT
>NZ_JBAKFX010000110.1:0-5349 GCF_037577855.1 Dethiothermospora halolimnae
ATTGGTCTTAATTTTATCTTGTCAATAAAATTGTACCCTATTTTTGGGGGTGGCAAGTATTTTATATATAAATTTGTAAAAATAAAGGTTTTGTCAAGGTTTTTTGATGAAACTTTTGACAAAACCTATAGACTTATGGAGGTGATTATATGAATGATAGTGTTAAACTAAAAAAGTTTAACTTTAGTAATGTAAAAGGCCTTTCTTCTAATCAGCTTAAACAACATTATCAACTTTACAAAGGATACGTAAATAAAATAAATGAAATTTGGAGTATATTAGATTCAAAAACTGATTTTAAAAATCCAAATTCCACATATAGTGAGATTAGATCATTAAAGCTTGGAGAAAGCTACTCATTAGACGGAGTTAAGCTCCATGAATTATATTTTGAAAATTTAGGAGGGCATAATAATGCTCCCTATGGAGAAATAAAAACATTAATTGATAGAGATTTTGGATCATATAAAAACTTTATAACAAGACTTAAAGATGTGGGTTTATCAATGAGGGGTTGGGCAGTTCTAGCAATAGAGCCTATTGATCAAAGACTCCATGTATTTGGTCAAGATGCCCATGATGTGGGAGCTATTTGGAAAAGTCATCCATTGTTAGTCCTTGATGTGTATGAACATGCCTATATGATAGACTTTGGCATTGATAGAAAAGAATACATTGATATATTTATTGATAACATAGACTGGAAGGTTGTTAATAAAAGGTTACGGATGTTTTATAAACATCATAATCATTTAGATTTATAAAAATATTTATATTACTGGATTTAAAATGGTTATTTCAATTCATTTAATATGTGGATAGAGCAAGATACAGAGTACAAAAACAAAACATTACTAGGGGGCTATTGTCCCCCAGCCTTCTCTTTTGCTAACTCCATTAAATCTTTTTTATTATTTAAGTCAGAATTATCTAGAACTTTCTCTAATAAATAATTAAGGATATCTCCTATTTCCTTTCCCTGCTTTATACCTATCTCCATTAAATCATATCCATTTATATTTAACTCCTTTACATTAAGGGGTTCTTTTCTATTTAGTATCTCTTTACACTTTTCCTTTATGTAATTTATATTATCAAAATCATAGGGTGGTTTTGATGCCTTTATATCTGCAGTCTGAAGTTTAAAGAATCTTTCTAAATTTTCCCCTCCTATTCTATTAATAAATCTTTTTATTGCCCTATCAGATAATTTATCCTGTTTAAACATATGTTCTTTAATCAAAACCTTAACAGTTTTTGTAGTTTTATTGTCATATTTCAATCTTTTTAATATTTCCTCTGACATATCCATACCTATCATATGATGTCTATAAAAGTGACCTATTCCATCCTCACCTATAGTAAAACATTTAGGTTTACCAATATCATGTAGCAAAGCAGCTAATCTAAGGGGCAAATCCCTCTCTGTATTATCTAATGTCAGCATTATATGGCTATATACATCCTTATCATGGTGGGGATTTTTTTGCTCAAAATCAATTGTAGCTTTTAACTCTGGTATTGTATAATCAAATAAATCCAATTCTTTTAAAGTGTTAAAGGAAATAGAAGGTCTATGGCTAAGTAACATCTTGTTTATTTCATCTCTAATTCTTTCTTTGCTTATTTTCTCTAACAAACTACCTTTAATCAACATTGCCTCTTTTGTATTTTTCTCAATATTAAAATCCAACTGACCGGAAAACCTTATACCCCTTAATATTCTTAGGGCATCTTCTTTAAATCTCTCCTGTGGAATCCCAACAGTCCTTATTATATTATTTTCTAAATCCTCTAACCCATTAAATGGGTCTATAATCCCATCGTTATCATCATAGGCCATAGCATTTATAGTAAAGTCCCTTCTACTTAAATCTTTTTTTAAATCATTGGTAAAGGAAACTCCACTGGGCCTTCGATGATCCCTATACTCTTCTTCTATTCTATAGGTGGTAACTTCGTAATGTTTACTGTTTTTAACTATTGTTATAGTTCCATGTTCTATCCCAGTAGGTATGGTTTTCACATTATAATCTTTAAATATTTCCATTGTTTCTTCTGGGTTACAATTAGTGCATATATCCCAATCTTGTGGTTTTCTTTTAAGTATACTATCCCTAACACATCCCCCCACTATATAGGCTTCATAATTGTTTTTATTAAATATATCTATAATAAACTTTACATCCTCTGGCATATATATTTTCATAAACAAACCTCCAATATAATAGAGTAGGAATATATATTCCTACTCTATTATACACCATTTATGCTTTTTCTAGTAACTGTTGTACTTTAAAGGCCAACTCCTTTAGAGCTGATATGTCTAGATCTGATATATTAGCTTTTTCCGAATGTTCTCCATTGGCTGCTATATATATAGGGGTATCTAACCTGGCCTCCAAAAATTCTACTAAGTTTTCCTTATTGTTATAATCTACTTTATTATTTTCAATGCCACATTTTATTCCTTCATCTAATCTTATAGCAAACAATATTTCATTGTCGTTGCTAGTTTTAAATGAATATAAAGATAATTCATTTCTATTTAAATTTTTCTTCATTTATATCCACTCCCTTTGGATAAATCTATTTATTTAATATTTACCCAAAGTACAGTTAAATACACACTGGCTTTACTCCTTATCATCTTCAACTTTTTCAGGTTCACCAAATGTATTTGAGTCAATTACATTTCTAAAGGTATCCCTGATGGGATTGTCATCTTTACCATCATCATAATGTCTAGAAACATCCTTATTGTCAAACTTTATAGAGCGCTTTTTATTTGGCATATTATCACCTCTAATTTAGTATCCCAAACTTTTTATTTTATATTCTATTCGAAGAATAATTGTTGAACAAATATATTTATCACTTTTTCTGTACTATTATAAACACTAACTTCTACCTTACAGGATAATATTATAGTTATTTTATTTATCCTCAATACTATTTATATTTTTAAGAACTATAGATACTGTTCCATCGGGATTACTTAAAAATTCCACCTTATCATCCCTTGTTAAATATGCTGCTGGAAGTTTTATTTCTATTCCATCATCGGTTACTAATCTCTGTCTTTTCCTAACTTTCTTTTCTACATTTTCACTAACATTTACCTCTTTATCTGTTAGACCTCTCTTTTCAACTTCTTCACTATATGCTTTTTGAATTTCTAAATTATCTTTAAAGGCCCTATTAGTTACCTTTTGTATATCTATAGAACCCTCATTATCAAACTCTTCTTCAATGGCACTTTTAATCTCCGCCATTTTTTTAACATCTCCATCATAATATTTTTTAACAACATTTTTAGAAGCTTTATTTATTATATTTATTTTTTCCTTATCAGATAACACATCAGTTGTATTTAATAGGGTGTTCGATAGATAAAATTGTTTAACACCTTCTATATCAAATTTCTTTTCTTTTAATAATATAAAGTCTTCTGTAAGATTTATTAAGAAACATTCATCTATTTTCTGTCCCGCTGTAGGTAATGCAGTTTTTTGTTTAATTATTGTATTGGTCCTACCTAGATTTCCCTCTTCAATAAAATGTATATAGGAGTCTTTATAATTAAATTTTAAAGCTCCAAAATACATGGAATTTTCCTTTTTAAAATACACACATACCAAGTCAGCCGATGGTATTGTTGGATTTTCTTTTATTAATTTATGGACTTCATAGGCTATATCTTTAGTTATCCTTATAAAGTCTTCTTCACCTTCTTTTAATTTATCAGTATTATTTTTAATTCTATTATTTTCATCATTAAAGTAGACTTTTTTTACACTATCGTCTTTAAATACCTTCAATATATGTTTTGATAGAAATTCTTTCAAATCATTATTTAGAGGAGTTTCTAAATCCGATAATACTGGCATCTCAATTGTAGAATCTAATATATGTACAATCGCCCTTCTTACTGTTATCTCTCCTGTATCCATACTTTCACCTCATATTTTCAAAACTTAAACATAATCTATGTTCAATATATTATATCATAAAAAATATATAATTTTCTAATTAGCAAGCCTTCTTCGATTTTTGACTTGATACAAATCTTCCAATCCTTCTTCATAATCCCTTTTTATTACTTTCCCATCATGACAAATCTCCAATACCCCTCTATATTTATATAATATTTCAGCCAATTTTACAGATATCTCTTTCATTTTTTTCCTCCCCTACTTTATAATAATTTTTCACCACGTTATAAAATCTATGTGTTAATAAGTTTGTATTATGTATGTTTTTTATATTATTATAAGTTTGAAATAGTATTTTTATAATTTGATAAGTAATATTTTATTGCATATAATACTATAATAAATATTATTGTTAAATGAAGGGATGATATACATGGCAGAACTGGATGATTTATTAAATGATATTGAAAAACTAAGAAACAATTTAACCAATCTAATAAATAAAAAAGGGACTAATCTTCAAGATCCTGATATTATTGCTGCAAGTCAATTATTAAATGCTACAATAACAAAATATAATGAATTGATAAATAATAAAATTGGAGGTTAGATATTTCATTGTTTATATCAAATGTTATTATTTATTATAATATCAGATATTATAATAAATAACAGTTTATGTACTAATTAGTACATAAACTGTTATTTTCTTATATTAATCTATTCTTAAACTTTTAAATCATATTATGCAGTATTCTTTTTATAGCTATTATTAAGTTCAGAACTTTTGTTTTTTAATAATTTTTCTTTTATATATATTTTTGCTCTTATATTAATATAAACCCCAAGGATAATAATACCACTACTTATTAACTTTAATATACTAATACTCTCTCCTAAAAAAACATATGTAAGTATCATGGAGAATATATGAATTTTTTTAAAATAACTTATTATTTAACTATTTTAACCAACTTAATGGCTTTTTCTTCTATTTTTAAATTTCTTAATACGTTCTTCGCTACAAAAAAAATAGGTTCTACCATCTATAGTTTTAGATATAGCATCTCTTTTACTAATATACATGTCACAAACTGGATCTTTTACTGTCTCAATCTCTTTTATATCTCTCCTCTCTCTATTTGATGTACTATCACCATGACAAGCTTCTGAACTACCTCAACTATGACTATGGCTTTGGGAGTGACCTCCGCAACAACCTCCTCCCCTTTTCATTATTAAAAATATTAAACCCGCAAACATTAAAATACTAAATATATTCATAGTAATACCTGGTTTCTAAAACTATATCAAATAACATCATAAGAAATTATTAAGTATAGTTTTTCACTTCTTACAAAAGTGGTAGCATCACAGGATTCAGCTACTAGGGTGTAGCCCCTTGACTACAAAT
>NZ_JBAKFX010000111.1:0-5264 GCF_037577855.1 Dethiothermospora halolimnae
AGGTTAGACATTATACTTCTTTTCAAAATTAGTTAACATCTTATCTCATATTTATACGACGCTAGTCGCTTTTAAAAATTTTCGGATGAAAGTTTTGGTTTGAATAAATCTTCATGCGATTCCCGTGGAATTTTCATATTAAGTCTTGACATTATGTGAACTATTTATTATTATATATTGTTTTATGATATTTCTCAATTGAATATTGTTTAGACACTAAAATAGCTTAGTTTTTATAACATAAATAAAAACTAAGCTACTTTATAATACTTCCTAATTATTAATTATCTGGCTTTTGATAGGTAGAGGATCTACTATTTCTATAGTACCAGTTCCACAAGATTGTAAGTAAGCATCGTCTCCTTGTGGGTGCTCATCTCTATCATAAACATAGCCTTTAAATTCTTCTGTTTCATAAGTTATTTTAATAGTATTATTTACTGCTCTTTCATCTGTATAAATTCTATTATTTGTTTCTCCAAAATCATCAGATTCAAATCTCGGTCTAAATCTTTTGATTTGATGTGAGGAAGAACCTTTTCTATAATATGGTCTAGCATAATGTTTCTCTATATCAAGCCCTGCCCCTTTTACACTATAATCTTCCATGGAAGGTGGAGAACTTGGTACTCTAACATAACCTGGACTTCTTGTTATAACATTACCACAAACTCCTCCATGTGGGGATGGTGGTGGCATATTATCTCTATTAGTATAGTATTCTGTTTCTATATAGAAGTCAAACCATTGTCCTGCTATAACTTTTCCTTTTCTACCTGTTATATCTACATATCTTCCACCTGTTGATGGAGAAGCAAACATTACTCTGGCTTCAAATGTTTCATAGAAACTTTTATCATATTCATCATTACCGTGAACTATAACATCTTCGGCATAAGGATCGCACCATTTAATCGTCTTTGAACCATTCTCTGTTTGAACAGTTTTGGAATGTTGAACTCCTCCTACACCTTTATGATAATAAAATGTAACTGGACCCCAATTTATCCTCTTTCTAATGTATTCACATTCAAATTCTTGTTCTCTGTCAGGCTTATGTTTTATTACTTTAAAGTTATCACCTTTCCAATTGTCTTTGTAAGGTAAAGCCCTAAATCCACTAGGACCTCCATTCTTATCATTTCCATCTGTTTCATATTTTGTTTCAATATACTGTTTATCTGCATTTATAATAGCTTGAACAGAATGATTACCTTCTCTAACATATCTCTTATCAATTTTTCCATTTATATTAACTGTACTTCCAGATTTATTAAAATGTACTAAATCATATTTTTTATTATTATTAATTCTAACTGCTTTGCCATCTATAAGAACAATAAATTTAACATTATCAACATTTTGTAAGTTAGGAAAATCACTCTCCATATGAGCTTTTGCTGTATAGCCAAAGCTTTGTTCTTTAGAATACTCATCCTCTGCCAAAGTTATATTAGGAGGATTTACCTCAAAGCTTCTTAAAACTAGATTAAATACACATTTATATATCTTTAAGATTGAATCATCATCTTCATAATCATTTAAGCCCATTTCTTTATATTTTTTAGGGACTTGAGCTAATAAATCAAATTTGAAATCTACTCCCTTTAGTTCTCTTAACCAATATTCAGCTACTCTATTATTTTTATTTAACGTTATTGGTACTGTTAAAGTTTTAGTTTCAATCGAACCATCTGTCCTTTTAATATATAAATTAACTTCTGGATTTACTACTTCTTTTTCTCCATCTGTTTTTTCCATTTTTACATAAACATCATATCCTGTCACTTCAGGATAAGAATTAGTAGGCTTAAAAAAGTAAGTTGAGCTATCAGGATTTTTAGTATTAAATAACTCTCCATCGGTACTATATAATTTAAGTGCTGTTATAGCTAAATTTTCTCTTCCATTTATGGGGAACTCCAATCTCCTAACATCATCTTTTTTTATATATACATTATCTATACCATCGTACATATTAGGAATAAAGCTTGTTAAAATTAGTTTTGTTTTACTAAGTTCTAATGGAATGTGAATATCTATTACATACTCAGATTCTTCTTGTGGTTGTAATATTTTAGGTGTTTCAGGATTTATAATATCTCCTATTGTGCTATCTCTAGCTATTCCGAAATATTGACTTTCTAAATTATTTACTAAGCCCGAATTAATTATATTGTTAGTAGGGTTTTTACCTACATTTTTAATTTTAATATATGCTTTATAAGATTTATTTCTTTCTACTCCCTGTTCTTTTGTTATTGTATTGCCTTCATCATCTAGTAATTTAAATTCAGTTATGATTAAATCGCTCGGGTTTTTAGGTTCTACTTTAAATGTAATACTACTTTCGTCATCTTCTTTTTTCTGGTTATCATTTTTAACTTGGTCTGTACTTCTATAATAATTTTTTTGATAGGGGAACTGCCCTGTAAATGTTATTTGCTTTAATGGATTGCCATCCTCTGTGTATTCTGGGACTGTATAATCTATCTTATAAATAGCTATATTTTTAGGATTATCTAAGTTTATATTATCTCCTTCAACTCTAAAACCATCTTTTGCTACTCTTTTTAAGCTTGTTCTAGGATGATTTTCGCTTTCTATAAGTGGTACAAAATCATCTGCGTGGGAATAATCTTTATTGTTATTAAAAAATATATAGTTATTAATCTTAATCCCTTTATTGTATGTTCCTTCTTCACCTTGGCTATTCTCAAAGCCTACAAAAAACTTTTGTGTTATTTCCTGCCCTGCTTTTAAGATGTCTGTTTCTGGATTTAATTTCTTCCCTGTTTCTTTGTCTATAATTTCTACAGTGTTATAATTTCCAATAGGGTAATCTTTGCTTGCTATTCTCAGATTTTTTAAAGAAGTAAAACGTGGTGTTTGTATGCCACTATAATATCTTCCATTGTAATGTATTTCGTAAGCCTTTCCATAACTATTATAGGAAGGTATAGATATAACACTAAAATATTTAAAAAACATTTTTGTTTGGTTTTGTAATGTTGGATTTAACCCTTTTAATCTACATTTTTGTTGCATAACGTTTTCTAGATTATTATTAAAAGCTTTAAATGTAGAATACCATAATTGCCATTTTTCCCCTACTTTGCCTGTTTGCTCAAATTCTTTTTTAAATCTTTTATTAAAAGCACCTTCCACAATACCAAACCTACCCAATTTCCAAGGTTCAGCAATTATGCTATTTCTAATTGAGTAAGCACCTTTTCCAACATCTCTGGTAAATGCAAAATTCCCTTGTGTTTGGCCTAAATAGCTCATGCTGTATCTCCAATTCCCTGCTATACTGCCATCGCTCCAAAATTGTTTTTTAGAATTTGCTTTATTGTCTATAACTAAATTATAAAGATCTCCAGTTGTGTCTTTAAAATTCCAGTTAGGTTTATTTACATAACCTTTTTTAACCCTACTATCTGCTGGGTACTTTAAAGGGTATTTTCTTTTTAAACTATGTATATAACTTCCTCCTGTGTGATTGTATGTATTCATATAAACATCTAACATATCATATAAATTTTCTGGTTTTTTTAATGGAGAATAATTTGTATAATCACCTTTGTTGTTTGTAGTTGTATACATATGCTGTCCATTCCGCATATAGACTTCCCTGTCCATTAATTTTAGAAAAAGTGCATCCCCATCTGTAATCTCAAATAAGTTCCATTCATGACTTTTCCCAGTATAAGGCTCTTTAAAACTTTGTTTAATTGGCATAACATCCCCATTTTCTAAAACTAAGCCCTCCTCATTTTTATTCTTTTTATCAAAATTATCTGCATATAAACTTGTACTTGTAGCAATACATATTATAATAACTGTTAATATTAATTTTTTCACAAAATTGTCCTCCTTTCATTTTTTTATATAAATTTAATAATAAAAAAGACAGTTTCTTTAATTAACTGCCTTTTTTATCTTTACTTGCACTCCTATATTTTGTTTGTAAAATATATATTTGTAATCTCCATAAGTTAGCCATTTGTTTGTTATAGCCAATTTACCATCTCCGTTAAAGCCGTTGTCTAGTCTTCTAAATATTTCATTTCCTGTTTTAGTATTAGATGAATGTTGAAGTAGTTTTTTTGCTACTTGTCCATTTTCTCCATCAATGCTAGTAATTGTTAAATCGTAGTATTTTGACTTAGGAAAATAGAAGTACATTATAGCACCCGCAGGTCCTAAAATTCCCTTATCATCAAAAGTAATTTCCCCATTTTTTATCCAATATTTCTTTCTTCCATATTTTTTAGTTTTGGAAAATTGAGAGAAATATTTTTTAAGCTCAGGATCTTTATCAAATTGAATTGGTTTATCGGAGGAAGTTTTATCCTCTTTAATTTCTGGAGCTTCAAGATTTCTAAAAATATCTATTTTGTGATAACCTTTAAAGCTGTATTTCACTTCATAATCGAAAATTTCAGAAATAAATCTTAAAGGTAAATAAGTTCTTCCATCTTTTAGAATTGCTGGGGTGTCCATATTAGTTATGGAATTTGGACTTGTAATAATATTGCTTCCAATAATTAGTTTGTGTTCCCCTTCTATAATAACTTCCTGCTTAGCACCATTCCAATCTACTTTTTTACCTAAACCCTCTACAACTGCTCTAGCTGGAACAAGGGTTCTACTATCACTGTTTATAAACGGTTCTCCATATTCATCAGAAATCTTAAGCTCCTGATTATCTATAAAGATTTTTATATCTGCTTGTTTTTCCTTTGCGTATATGCTATTTCCTGCTAAAATTACTATTAAAAATACTAATATACTTGTTAATGCTAACTTTTTCATATTTTTTAACCTCCTTTTAATTTGTTTGTATAGAACATAATTTCTTTTGTTTTTTTATCTATATTATATTTTAGATATTTTTAAGATTTTTATAACAAAATTATGCTCTATAACCACCTTTTTTAAATATTTTTTATACTCTTAGTATGTCTTAAGAATGTTTATTTTTCAACCTTTTTAGTTTTTAACCTCCTTAAATTATTAAACCTTTTTATTGGTTTTATAATAATGTAGCATTTATATATTGTAGATAAATAAAATATATTTAAAAGAGAAATTTTGAATATTTTACTTATATAAGCATATAGTATATTAATCAAAAATAATTCTTTTTTCTTTTCTTTTTTATCATTTTTTATTTTCTTTTTTAAAAATCGCAAGGGGAAAGGAAAGAAGCATTATATACACGTTATATTTATTCACACACATTTCTCAAAATTTTTTCA
>NZ_JBAKFX010000112.1:0-4590 GCF_037577855.1 Dethiothermospora halolimnae
TGAAATTTATTTTTTATTGCGTATTCCATTAATCTATTAGACTGTCTATCTAAATTACCTGATTTTTGTTGTTTCTTTGTTGAAACTCTTGCATATATTAAACAGTTCTTAGAGTTGATGCTACTCTTTTTTTTGTTAATTAATTTATCTAAATCTTCTATCCTATATCTCCTATGTCTACCAGCTGTCCTAATTGGATCTATTACTCCATTGTCTTCCCATCTTAAGAATGTTCTATTTTGTCATTAATATTATTAGATAATAAAACATTTTTCTCAGCCCTTTCCGCCAATGCTACATTATATTGTAATTTTTTAATAAGATTAATTCCCATAACTTGATCATGATACATGGACTTAACATTTTCATTTACTCCATTTAAAATATATAGTCCAAAACCTCCTAGTCCTGCCATTAATAAAATCATTATTGCGAACCCTAAAAATATCTTTTTTCTTATGCTTTTCAATTTTATAAACCCCTTTCATAGTCAATATCGCTAATCTTTTTGTTATACCTGATCATTATAAAAGATAATTTTGAAGATATTATGAAGATTTATTGTTATTAATGATTTTTACTTAATTTAGTTTCATTAGATAATAAAAAATAAACAGTAAGATCATGACCTTACTGTTTATTTTTTATTATCTAATCCTAATCATTTTATTTTGATTTCTTACTCCCAAAATCCTCCCACTTAAGCAGAACCTCTTCCAACTCCTTATTATTTAAAAACTTAACCTCTGTTTTATTATATTGATCATTTACCTTCCCATCCATGGTTTCCTTATCAAATCCTGCTAACTTTTCAGCTAGTGCATATACTTTTTTTACCTTTTTATTTCTTGTACTTTCCTCAGATGTTTTGGATACTTTGATTCCTCCATTATTTTCATCTATGCTTTTATCATCCCAACTAAATCTCTTATTTCCTTTTTGATCTATTATCTCTAAACTGGTTATTCTACCATCTATCGTCTTTATTTTACTAACTTTAAAGTTAATATTACTATTTAATTTGAATTTACCTTCAACCTTATAAGTCTCACCCTTATTTAGCCTGATCCATATAAAAGGTATGGTATATAACTCCCTACCTATCCCCCAATTGAAGCAGGCCCTTTTAAAACTATCTGATGCCTGGCCCTTTACCTTCTCTGCAAAACTTTCTACCCCTACATCTTGCTTACCAATCCATTCTTCCTTTTCCTTATCATATATACTCACTGTACAAAACAAATTATTATTTACCACCATATGCTCCCTTTTCCAATTCATTGATCCGACGGTTTCATCTAAGATATTCATATCACATCTAGCATCTTTATATAATAATGCCATACAGCCACTTTCTTTAACTATTTTGGGGAAAACATCTATTTCATTAGCTTTTAGACTTCTGAATTTCACATTGGTTCCCTCCTAAAATCATATATATTCTTTAATATTAATATATCTCTAGTTTATTAATATTAAAGAATATACTTCATTTGCTTTTAATCTTTGAGCTTGTCCATTTTATACTTAGTTTTTTTCGAACATAAGTTCTTTTTCATTATACCACTTCTTTATACTTAATTCAATCAAACTTCTATCTACAATAATTTATCTTATTTATTCTAATAATACCAGTATATATGTTTAAAAAGCCACCCTATATATTAGGATGACTTTTTTTCTTTGTAAATTTATATTCTTTAGGATCAATCTGATTAAAATCTCTAAATCAGCATTCCAAGTATCACCAAACTTAAATCCAACACCCCTTAATTTATATTGTTTTACATAATTATCCATGATATAATGTATATAACTTATATAAGGAGTGATTTATTTATGCCTTTTGTTTTCGGTTTATGTTCTTATATATTCTTTCTCTTGTTCATAAATGCATTTTCTATCTATGAACTTGACAAGCTAGCATCCCTAATTTGTTCAACTATAATATTTTGTACTGCTTGGCTTATTAGAACTATAAAGAAGCAAATGTATCTATATACTAACATACCCTCCAATACTTTAGAAAATGATACCCTTGATGAATAGTTAAATAAACTTTAATTTTAACTTTAAAGGAGAATAAAAATGTTTAATACTAATAAAAATCATTCAATAATTAATTCAGCAATTTTATTTCTTCAAATTGCTACTATAATTGGTTTTCTATACCTATGGTTACTTCAAAAGGACTCTTCTATAAAAAACTTTCTTCAAAATTCAAAAACATATTCTTCTGTACTAACTTTAATTACTGTTCTAATTGTAATAACTAATCTTCTTAAAGGTTTTAAATATTATCATCAGAATAATAAATGGTCTATTTTTTATTTTTTTATATCTATTCCACTAATAATTATTTTACTTCTTTTTGTTTAAGTAGAATTTATTAATTGTAAATTTAACAACTAATTATTTCTTCTTTAATCTTTACTTCTATCCTTTTTATTTCTAGATACTCCATTTTCACTTTTCATTCCCCTTGTCATTTAAATTTTTATTTAATACCGACACTGATGTCGGTGCCATATATTCGCTAAAATCTTATTATTTATGTTTAAACCATACTTTATAGTGGAACCATATATTTAAAGTCTAACTCTAAGGTGATATTATGTTTAATTGGATCATCAACTTCATAATTAACGATATTATTTTTTCTATATTTGAATTTTTATTATCTATAATAATTGCACCTTTTATATGGTTTTACAAACTTATTTTTAAACGGAAATCCAATGGACGTTAAAATTCTAATCAACTAAAATAGAGAGATTTTAGCCAATGAAATAAGTAAGGTCAAAAAATATATATACCTGATAATGATAAGGTATCTCTTAAGCCCCCTAACCATTTTGAACAATCACACACTAGGTTACTACTTCGAATTTCTCTGGATCAACAAAACAATTTGCTAAGAATACTAATAAAAAAAACAAGTTTGATGGATAGTAATAAGCTGATAAGATTGTTGAATGAATTTAATTAACTTAAAATTTAACATGGAAATCTAGCTTAGATAGACTTTAAATGCTTATCTAAGCTAGATTTTTTCATTATTTCTTTATAAAGCTTATATTAAAGAATATAGAGGTTTTACTTGTTAGAATATTAATATGTCTAAGAGTTTAAAATCACTGCTATTTAGTCAATCTTAAAAGTCTTTTTCTATAGCTTTAAAAAATAAATCTATATGGTATGATGTACAAAAATTTCATTATATAATATAATTAATCTATGGAATTCTTTGGAATAAAAATAAATTAAGTATTTTTTTAAGGAGTTAAAAACTGTGATTGTGAATTTATTGATTTTTATTTCTATGTTTGCAGGTTGGTTTGCCTTTTTTAAAATTCTAAATATTGGTGCTCCTGATCATATCATTATTACTATGTCCACATTTACTATCTATATATTTTTCAAAATTAAAGATAAAAGAAAACTCAGTCTTGTGGATATAATTGGAATTTGTATAGGCTTTCGTTACACTAAGAACAGGCGGGTAACATGTCACGAAATTCCTTCGGTTTATTAAAAAATAAGGAGGAGATTCTTTTTGAATAACAAGTGTAATAATCATAAAAAATTATATAATTTTTATGATTTAGAAATCAAAGTAGACTACTATAACGAAAACGGGAGTTTTGATTTTTTTTTTAGAAAACATACATTTTATTAAACCCTTAATGTCATTTTTGTTAAAAAAATCTAAGTTCGCTGAAGTACGTTTCCCGTCTAGATGTTTTCATTTAGAAAAAGAATTGATTAATATTGCTTATATACTAGAAACATCTATAGATACACGATTAAATGATAAAACTTTAGAAATTCTTATTGATGAAAAATTTTATAACTTTTTAATATACAATTCCTTAACAAAAGGCAATGTTTTTAAAATACCGTTTTTGTGCTTGTATGCTGATCAAACAAAAGAAACAGAAGTTTGTGCATTTATATCAAATAGTACAAATATTCATATTAATAATTTGACTAGAGAAGAAAAAGATTATGTATTCTCTTTAATGCAAGGAAAAGACTTTTATATAGATGTTTACCCTAAATATGATAAAAATTTTTAATAAATAATAATTACCATAGTACAAAACATTTTACAATATAATTAAATTGCATTGTCTATTTTCTTTAAAGAATAAATAGTATCTAAAATATTATTATCCTCTGAAAAAATATATATTTTATCCATATTAGTAGGGGCATAGCGGACGTTAATTTTGTCTCCTACATATTTAGTTGGAGTTTCAAATATAGTATTTTGTATAGATATAGTTGAATCGTTTTTCACTTTGCGGGTAACTCTATAAAGAAAAATATAATCAAGTTCCTTCTTGTTTGGTATGTATCTAATATTTGTTAGATGTCTAATGAATTTATCAATAGGTTTTTCTTTTATACTTGAATGAACAGAATTATTGTATCTACCTTCTACATATTCAGTTAAAGACTTGGATTGTCAACCCTTTTTAAGACACTTTTTTGTCGGACATTAACATTCTATATTCCACAGGGGTAAGGTAATTTAATGACCCATGAATCCTGTGATTATTATACCAGTTCACATAATCAAATAAT
>NZ_JBAKFX010000113.1:0-4535 GCF_037577855.1 Dethiothermospora halolimnae
AATTTCATGTCTGCTCTCCTCGTATTTTATTTGTATATTTTAAAGATTCGACATAAAATCTAAAATTCCTTTTTGAGATTTTTTCCATTTCATTTTAATAATTATTTTTCATGCGATAGCCCTGTACTATATTGTTTAATTACTAAATGTTTTATGTTTTCTAGTTTACCATATACAGTAACTACATCCCCCTGTTTAAATACAGAATTCCCCCTTGGAAAATGTACTATATGGGAACCTCTATCTATATTTAGCACCTGTATATGTTTATGGGTGAGTTTTGATGACCCTAGAGTCTTTCCAATCAACCTATTTCCATCTTCTATAACGAATTCTGCTACCCCATATTCATCATTTAATTTTAACACTTGCTCCACCGTTTTATGCCTTTTCATTTTCTCCATTCTTTTTCCTAACTTTTTTTCTATAAGTTTTTCAAAACTATTAACTAGCCATTTATTTCTTATTATTATAAGTAGCACAAGAGATACTACTATAAATATAATTGTAATGTACACTAGTCTACTATTACTTAATAATATATTTACTACAAGTCCTAATAAAATAGCATATCCAACATAACTTATTAACATAAGGGCCTGTGCTATCTTTCTCCTAGTTGGATGTTGGGATATTAATTCCGATTCTTTAGTGGTGAATCCAGTGTTGGTTATTATTGATATCACCTGAAATCTGGCTTTATCCATATCTAATCCAGTTAGTTTTAATGCGATAGATAAGACCTCAACTATAAATATAAGTATTATTAAAATTAGTATTCCTGTTATTATATTCATAAAAGTCCCCCCTTTACAAAACAGTGCTATTTTTGAATTGCAAATTTTAAATAAAAGATGTTTGGTTTTATAGAAATAGTTGTGTTTATGCTTAAGTTTTAGTTGACAGTTGGGGGATTACGAATCCCCCAACAACCCTATATTATAATTCATTCAACAACATAGATTTCAATTCACCCAACAACATAGATTTCAATTCATCCAACAGCCTAGATTGCAATTCATTCAACAGCTTAAACTTAAGCTAACCTTCACCTTAACTCACTATCGCCCGCTATTTCAATCTAAACACTGCCCTCCCAATTAAAATTCCTCTACTTCAACCTAAACATTAACCTTAGCCTCAACCTCAATCTTAATCTTAACCTCAACCTTAAACCAATTCCTCTTCCTCCTCTTTCACTAATTCAAAATCAATTTCCCTCTTAGAAACATCCGCCTTAGCCACCCTAATCTTTGCAACATCTCCTATTTTATATGTTTTATTTGTACTTTCTCCTCTGAAACAATAGTTTTCACTATCATATATATAATAATCATCAACTAAATCACTTACCCTAACTAACCCCTCTATGGTATTATCAAGTTCGACAAAAAATCCAAAATGCATTACACTGGAAATTATTCCTTCGTATACTTCATTTATTCTATCTGCCATATACTCTGCTTTCTTTAGATCATCGGTCTCCCTTTCAGCTTCTACTGCTACTCTCTCCCTTTTGGATGATTTTTCTGCTACGGTTACCACATGTTTTTCTAATTTCTTAATCTTTGTCTTAGATAATTGATTATTGATAAAATACTTTATAATTCTGTGTATCTGTAGGTCTGGATATCTTCTAATCGGTGAAGTAAAGTGACAATAATATTGTGTTGCTAGACCAAAATGACCTAAACTTTCATGGCTATATTTTGCCTTCTTAAGAGATCTTAACATAAGGGTATTTATTACCGTTTCCTCTCTAGTTCCTTCTATCTTTTCTAATAATGATTGTAACTCTTTAGGATGTATATCATTAGAGCCCTTTAAATGATACCCGAAGTTATGTATAAACTTATTAAATTCATTGATTTTTTCTTCGTTAGGCTCTTCGTGAACTCTATATACAAAGGGAATATCTGTCCAATACATATATTCTGCCACAGTTTCATTACAGACTAGCATAAACTCTTCTATCATTCTATTAGCTATTCTTCTTTCATATTTTTTTACGTCTATTGGTTTTCCTTCTTCATCTAATATTATCTTAGCTTCATCAAAGTCAAAGTCTATGGCTCCCCTTTTTTCTCTTTTTTTAGTTAATATATTACAAAGCTCTTCCATTACCCTTAGATCTTTTTCTATATGCTTATATCTTTTCTTTATATCTTCATCATTATTCTCAAGTAGATCTGAAACATCTGTGTAAGTAAGTCTCTCCTTACTTTCAATGATACTCTCAGCTACTTTATGGTCTATAACTTTCCCTGTTTTATCTATTTCCATAAATACACTTAAAGTAAGTCTAGATACGTTGGGATGTAAGCTACATACTCCATTGGATAACTTTTTAGGCAACATAGGTATTACCCTATCCACTAAGTACACACTTGTTCCCCTTTTTAATGCCTCTTTATCTAGTGGATTTTTCTCCCTTACATAGTGGGTAACATCTGCTATATGTACCCCTAGTTTATAATTACCATTATTAAGCTTATCAATAGAAACGGCATCATCTAGATCCTTTGCATCAGCTCCATCTATCGTAAAAATAGTCTTATCCCTTAAATCAATTCTTTGGGATAAATCATAGCTAGATATATCTTCTGGTATGTTATTTGCTTCATTTATAACATTATCTGGAAACTCCTCTGATAAGTCATAATTTCTTATTATTGATAATATATCCGTCCCAACATCATTTTTATGTCCCAATACTTCAATTATTCTTCCCTCTGGATTACGTCTCTTGTCGGGCCATTTGGTTATTTCTACAACTACTTTGTCATTTGTTTTAGCACCATTTATTTCAGACTTAGATACAAAAACATCCATACTTATTCTTTTGTCGTCAGAAATAACAAAACCAAAGTTTTTACTACTTTCAAATGTCCCCACGATTTTATTATTTGCCCGTTCTAATATCCTGACTATTTCTCCCTCTTGCTTTCTTCCCACTTCTCCCGTTGAAATGAGCTTAGCCATGACTTTATCCCCATGTAATGCTCCATTTAAATCACTGGCAGGAATGAAAATATCTTGGATCTCATTATTATCAGGTATTACAAAACCAAATCCCCTCTGATGTCCCTGTAATGTGCCAGCTACTAAATTCATCTTTTCAGGAACACCATATCTATCTTTATCGGTTCGTATTATTTGACCTGATTCTTCCATACTATCTAATATTTTAAAAAGTTCCTCTTCTTCTTCTTTTTCTAAACTAAATACCCTGGCAAGTTCCTGTTTAAGCATAGGCTTATATGCCTTTTCTGTCATAAACTCAATTATTTTCTCTTTAGTGCTCATAAAACTCCTCCAATTTTAAAATTTCATTAATTAGTGTAATAATTTCCTATTCATATATATACCCTTCTAAGTAGATTTTTATTAATTTAAAATACAATTATATATAGAATAAAGGCACCTTTGGTGATTCTTTATTCTGTGAAAGGTTCAAAGTATAGGGTATAGGTACAAAACTGGACTGGGTATGCCCAGTCCACACATTATTAATTATAAGTTTACATTATAAGTTTTGTCACTTCATAAGTAACAAAGGCATTTATTATCATAACTATAGGCATTAAGTAGCAAATAGTATTATTTGTCACTTTAAATGTCTCTTTAAAACCAAAAATTCTTATTATATAAGTTATCATATTCCCCATTATAAATATAATTAGTGTTAACTTAATGGATATAAATGATAATATAAATCCAATTAAACTAGCAACTATAGTTGGAACGAAGGATATAGCCATAACTGTTAATAAACCATCCCACTTTCCTTTGCCTTTAAACACATAATTACCTATAATATAAGAAACTCCATAAAATACAGCCACTCCCAACAACAATATTAATAAAAACCTTCCAAATATTTCACCAAAGGGAAAGTCATAACTAGCATATGGAGAAAAGTTTCTATAACTATTTCCACCTAAAAAACCACTTATTATTCCCCCGGTAACTCCAAAGGCTTGACTAAAAATATTTGTAAATAATAAAGATGTTATTATTGCATATAATCCTATAAATGCTGACGCTATTTTGATATTGGGCTCATATGTAACCCCCTTTATGAAGGTTGACGGACTTTTAAAAACCTTGACAATTATATTCCACATTATAGAGAAAGCCCTTGTAACTTGCTCTTTTACTTTATGAAAATCAAACTGAAATTTACTATTATCTTTATCTTCATAGATACTTTTTTTCTTCCTTTCTGTTATTATATCCTCTTCAGCAGTTATCTTTACATAATCTACTAAATCATTATTCTTACCACAATCACATACTTGTCCTTCTTCTAACTTTTTACCACAGTAACCACAATAATTAGCCATTTTGTTCCTCCTTTTCAGTTTATAGTATATATTTCATTATATAATTTTATCATATACTGTAGTTATATAGAGTAGGAGGTAGATAATTAATTTATCTACCGGCCTCTCACACCACCGTACGTACCGTTCGGTATACGGCGGTTCACTAAGACAATCTGAATTTTTCATACTGTGAAGATAAACTTGTAA
>NZ_JBAKFX010000114.1:0-4526 GCF_037577855.1 Dethiothermospora halolimnae
TTTTGCCGCCGACTTCCTTCAGATTCCACCTCACGGTGGACACCCTTGTCTTCAGCTAGCACCTATATCACCTTCGGTGTTCGGGACTTTCACCCTATAGACTGTGTCCATGCTGGG
The DNA here is from genome assembly GCF_037577855.1 of Dethiothermospora halolimnae. Taxonomy (NCBI): domain Bacteria; kingdom Bacillati; phylum Bacillota; class Tissierellia; order Tissierellales; family Thermohalobacteraceae; genus Dethiothermospora; species Dethiothermospora halolimnae. The sequence goes on from NZ_JBAKFX010000114.1 coordinate 118, forward strand.
CACACATAAATTGGTAGGGGGATTACGAATCCCCCTACAACGACTTAAAACTACTCAAAGATTATGAATCCCCTTACAACTACTCAAAGATTATGAATCCCTTACAACTACTTAAAGATTACGGATTTCTCAACAATTTGTTATAAAATATGGATTACTCATTTTAAATTAACTTTCAATATAGTGACAACCTAAGCTATTTCGCCTTTTTATACAACTATTTATTATTAAGCTAGCCACCGTGGCCATACTTAATGTTTCTATATAGTCTCTACTATAGTAGAAGTTATTATTTAACCTTTTTAATATATCCTCTATTATAGATTTTGCTTTATAAAGACCTTCTATATTTCTTACTATACCTACATATTCTCCCATGGTTTCTCTTATGGTTTTTCTTATACTTTCTATGTCAAAGTCTATTTTATTATCTGTGGATACAGTCTCTATATCTATATAATTTATATTGTCAACCTTATCAGTATTATTGTTTATATCATCAGCGATTCTTCCTCCAAATACCACACACTCAAGTAAGGAATTACTTGCAAGTCTGTTGGCTCCGTGTACCCCTGTATTTGAACATTCACCGCAGGCATAAAGATTTTCTATATTGGTCTTTCCGTTTTTATCTACTTTTATTCCCCCTATAAAATAATGCTCAACTGGAGTTACAGGTATCAAGTCTTTTTCCATTCTTATACCTTTTTCAAGACACCTTTTATATATAGTGGGAAATCTATTTTGTAAGAAACTCCTATCTCTGTGGGTTATATCAAGTAATACGTAGCCTTTTTTAGTATTTTTTAATTCCTTATATATACTTTGGGCTACAATATCCCTTGGAGCCAATTCCTTATCTATGTGATACTTCTCCATAAATCTATCTCCATAAATGTTTCTAAGGATAGCTCCTTCTCCCCTTACCGCTTCTGAAATTAAAAATTTTTTTCCTTCATCTCTATCGTAAAAGGCTGTGGGATGAAATTGGATAAACTCCATATCCTTAATATTACATCCTATTCTATATGCCATGGCAACTCCATCTCCAGTTGCCACCTTTGAGTTTGTAGTATTATTATAGACTTCACCTATTCCCCCTGTTGCAATAACTACATGTTTTGATATAACTCTAACTATTTTATCGTCCTTTAATACTTTTACCCCCATACAACTATTATCTTTTTTAATAAGATCTATAGCTACTGTATTCTCCCATATATCTATATTTCCCCTTATTCTAGCTTCTTTTTCTAACCTTTTAATAATCTCTCTTCCCGTGGCATCTCCCCCTGCATGGAGAACCCTTCTTTTACTATGCCCACCTTCCATTGTAGTTCTTATCTCTCCATTTTTATCCCTATCAAATTCAACTCCTATTTTTATAAGTTCTTTTATATTTTGGGGTGCATATTTTATTAGTATGTTTAGCATATCCAAGTTATTATATTTTGAACCCGCCTTTAAGGTGTCTTCTATGTGTAATTCATAACTATCTTCTTTTTTTATAGGAGCAGCTATTCCTCCCTGGGCAAGGGAAGAATTATTTTCTTTTATCTCTTCTTTAGATATTAATAATATATTTATATTTTTTTCTATATTTAATGCCGTATAAAGACCTGCTAGACCTGAACCCACTACTATCACATCTGGATTAACATTTAGACTCAAGCTTCCTCACCTCTAACTAAGCTTTAACATTCTATTTAACGAAACCAATGCCTTTTTTCTTATATCTTCATCAACATGAATTTCATGCTTTTCTTCTTTTAATGCTTCTAATACATCAGCGATTCCTGTCTTTTTCATATTATTACAGATAAGACCAGGAGATAATAAGTAAAACTTCTTATTAGGATTATCATTCTTTAACTTCTCCATAACTCCCATTTCTGTCCCTATGATAAACTCATTATTATCTGATTTATTAGCATAGTCTATTATTTGAGATGTACTTCCAACAAAATCTGCAAGTTTAACCACATCTTCATTACATTCTGGATGAACCAATAATATTGCATTTGGTTTTGCTTTCTTTACTTTTAGTACTTCCTCTTCTTGTACCCTATGATGGGTTATACAAAACCCTGGCCATAGTTCTATTTCTTTATCGTTAATTTGATTTTTTATATAACTTCCTAAATTCTTATCGGGAACAAATAATATCCTTTTAGAATCTAGAGTTTTAACTATTTTTAATGCGTTTGATGATGTACAGCACACATCACTCTCTGCCTTAACTTCGGCTGAAGAATTAACATAACAAACTATTGTTGTATCTGGATTCTCTTTTTTATACTCCCTTAGTTTTTCAGCAGTAACCATATCTGCCATGGGACACCCTGCATCTTTAACCGGTAGTAATACCCTTTTATTAGGAGATAATATCTTAGCACTTTCGGCCATAAAATGAACACCACAAAAAACTATTGTGTCACTTTCAGCTTCAGCAGCTGCCTTGCTTAAGGCAAGGGAATCTCCTACTATATCTGCTACTTGCTGGACCTCTGGCACTTGATAATTATGTCCAAGAATTATAGCATTTTTCTCTTTTTTAAGTCTATTTACTTCATCTATAACCCTCTTTATATCCATTTTGATAACTCCTTTAATAAATGTTTTTACAAGTGTCTTGTCACTTGTATGTATAGAGTATAACATTTACATTTATAATTGACAATGCATTTTTATATGAAAGTAAAAGCAACCACATCTGTGGTTGCTTATGAAATAATCTTTCTTCCTCTATCTGGTCCCATTGGTTTATTAGGACCTAGATCTGATAATATATATTTATATATTTCTTCTTCAATTGAAACTCCCCTTTTTTTAATACCTTCATTGCCAAATAATACGTTAAATTCTAATATAAAATATTTATTATATGCATAAACCACATCAAATCCTGCATGGTTTATTCCTAAGGTTTTTGCTATTTTATCTACTAAATTAACCCCTTCTATAGGTATATTTTCATAGCTATAACTTCCTCCCTTAGCTATATTATTATGAAAGCTCCCCTCTTTACCTATTCTCCAATAGGCTGAAACTACTTTGTTTCCAATATAAACTACCCTTAAATCCCTATCTATTGGTAATCTTTCTTGAATATATAGGGTATCATTATTTTCTAGATAAGTTTTTAATTCTTTTCTATCTTTAACTAGAAATACCCCTTCTCCCATTGAATTCTTAACTTCCTTTGCCACAACAGGGTACCCAAATTCCTCTTCTATTATTTCAATAGATGAGTTGTTTTTACCCATTATCTTAGTATATGGTACAGCATCTTTAAATGTCGTCATAAGTCCTCTGGTCATTTCTATTTTGTTGTGACCTAAATGAAAGGTGTTTATATTTGGAAATATTCTTTTCTTTAGTCCATAAACCAGAGAATTTACCTGCCAATACTCTGGAAATAGTATATAGTCTGCCTCTTTTACTTTATCAATCTCTTTAAACATATTTTCTGGCTTTATATATGTTATATTTGGTATTCCCAATGTTCTATATGGATTAAATGATATAAGTTTCATATGACTTCTCCCCTTTATAAAATACAAAACTAAAAATATATTATACCTATAGGGGGAATAAGTCAATAGTTTTTAATCAAAACCATCTCCAAATCCACTATTTATATTATCTCTACCTAACTTCATCATTAAATCCTTTATGGTTTTATTGGTAACGGATTTATATAACTTTTTATATTCTTCTTTCCTTTTGTTCCTATCATTATCACTTTGTAGTATAAATATTCCTTTATATAGTTTAGCTAAATCATTATCTTTACTTTTTAAATAAGATTTAGCATTTTCTATCTTATTGTTGTTTATTGATTTATAAAACTCTTTATACTCCCTTTTATCCATTTTTATATATTTGTTTATATTTTCTTTGTATCCTAGATGATATACAGTAGGCTTTTCATCTTTTAATATCTCTTTTAATTTATCAGTATCATTAGTTAAAATATACATCATAACTAAATCTTCTATATTTGAGGACTCCATTTCATAATATTTTTCATAATACTTAAGTCCACTACTATAATCATTTTTACATAGGTATACATCTCCTATATAACGATAATAATAAGATGTATCCTCTACTAGTCCTTTATATAACTCTATTGCTTTATCATAATTTCCTAAATCAAATTCTATATCTCCAAACATGCCTATTAACTGCTTATCTAAGCCATTATTACCCTCTACAATTTTTAAATATTCTTTAGCCTTTTTATGATCCCTTCCCTTAAGACTACGTCCCCCATCTTCCAGGGCTATCGCATGAAAAATAATTATTAAAATGAAATGGAAAAAATCTCAAAAAGGAATTTTAGATTTTATGTCGAATCTTTAAAATATACAAATAAAATACGAGGAGAGCAGACATGAAATTTG
>NZ_JBAKFX010000115.1:0-4431 GCF_037577855.1 Dethiothermospora halolimnae
TTGTTTCCACATCATCTACTTTTAAGTGGCTATAGAATGATCCCTCTGGATATACTATGGCTATAGGTCCTGCCTCACAAAGTCCAAAACACCCTGTTCTTACAACTTTAATTTCATTATCTAAATCTTTCTCTTTTAATAGCTCTTCAAACTTATCCTGTATTTTATCTGACTTTGATGAAGTACATCCTGTACCTCCACATATTAATACATGTGATCTATATATATTCATTAAACTAACCCCCTTTAAAACATTTGTTATAGTTAATGTTTCATATGAAACATTAACCCCTTATTGTCCCTATTGTATAATCAGTAACCACATTCCCATTCACTATATGTTCTAATATTATTTTCCTAGCTTTATCCTCTGTCATATTTACATATGTAACTTTTTCTCTATCTGGACTAAAAACTTCAACTATAGGCTCTAAATCACATATTCCTATACACCCTGTTTGAGTAACGGTAACATTTTCTAAATTTCTTTTCTTGGTCTCTTCAAGTAAAGCCATTAAAACAGGCCTAGCACCTGCAGATATTCCACAAGTTGCCATTCCCACTACTATTCTTGTTCCCCCTTTCTTATTTCTTAATGTTACTTTATCTAATGATGCTTCCCTAATCTTTTTTAATTCTTCTAAAGATTTCACTTATTACACCTCCACATTATTAGCCTTTATATTTTCCTAAGATAGAATCAATTTCACTTGGATCTAATTTTCCATATACATCTTCATTTATGGTCATAACCGGAGCTAATCCACATGCTCCTATACATCTTGTAGCCTGTAGTGAAAATCTTCTATCTCTGGTAGTTCCACCTACTTCCACTTTTAAGTCTTCCTTTATCTTATCTAATATTTCCTGTGAGCCTTTAACATAGCAAGCGGTTCCCAAACAAACCCCTATTTCATATTTCCCCTTTGGTATTAATGAAAACTGAGCATAAAATGTTGCAACTCCATATATCTCAGATAGTGGTATATTTAACTGTTCAGATATTATTGTTTGTACTTCTATTGGAAGATATCCAAATAGTTTTTGTGCCTTATGTAATATTGGCATTAATGCTCCTTTTTTATCTTTATTTTCCTCAATAGTTTCTTGTAGAATTTTTAAATTTTCTTGATTCCTTTCAAAATCAAATTTAAACTCCATATTGTCCCCTCCCCCTTAAAATCTTATAATCTTTGAATAATTTCAAAGTTACAATTATTTATTGTTAATATTTTAACCAAACATTTAAAAAGACAGCTTCCTTCCTCTGGAGCTGTCAATCGATTTATCTTATGTAAAATTTATTCATTTTTATCAAGTTAATTATACATCCTTACTATATATATGTCAATATATTGGAATTATTATAGTTTTTGATAAAATTATCTTTGTAAAATAAAAATAGGGATCGCTCCCTATTCAGACTTTCATTGAAGTTTATTTAGACAAAATCAATACTCTGAATAGAGAGTTATCCCTATTTCTTAATCAATATTTATAACACCTTCAATTATTATTTTAGCCCTTCCACCGACCTTTACTATATAGCTATCGTCCTTTTCATGGATTTCACAATATATCTTACTTGGTCTACCTAAAGCTTGTCCTTGATTGGATAAAATTTCATTTCCCTTTAAAACATTATTCTTCTTAAGATAATATATTAATGCTCCATTTGCAGTTCCTGTTGCTGATTCCTCATTTATTCCTAAAGCAGGAGCAAAGTTCCTACAGTAAATTTCTCCATCATCAATGGTAAAGGCATGAACTCCACCAACTTTTAATTCTTCAGATATTTTTGTTAAAACATTATAGTTTATATCCATATCATTTAATAATTTCTTATTTCTAACAGGCATTATAATGTCTGGAAGCCCAGTTGATACAATCTGTGGTTTAATACTATACCCTTCTAGGGATATATCCTTACTATCTAATTTAAAAATATTAGATAGTACATCTATTTTATTAACATCTCCTAGTACCTCAGGTTCTCCTTGATACATTAATACTTTTTCTACTTGATTGTCTTTAAAATATATATCCACAGGAAGTTTGCCTACCTTAGTTTCCTGATGTATAGTTACTATTCCATTATCTATACTTTTAATGTAACCTTTCTTGGCCAAAGTATAAAAAGTAGCAATAGTAGCATGTCCACATAAATCCACTTCACATTTAGGAGTAAAAAACCTAACTATGAAATTATTGTTATCTTTGGGAATTACAAATGCCGTTTCCGATAAATTCATTTCCTTAGCTATCCCTTGCATAGAATTATCATCTAATTTACTGGCATCGGCTATAACCCCCGCTGGGTTTCCACCAAATAATTGATCTGTAAATGCATCAACTTGATACATAATTATCTCCATCCATCTCTCTCCTTTATAAGAAAGTTTCATATTCATTATATCAAAATAGTTGTAGTATGAATATGGTATTTATTGTAATGACAAAAATAATGTTTCATATGAAACATTATTTTTGTCATTACTTACTGCTCTACCGATAGTAAGTCTAATATTCTTTGTAAGTCATCATCACTATAATATTCTATTTCTATTTTTCCTTTCTTTCTTCCATTTACTATCTGAACTTTTGTACCTAATACCTTTCTTAAGGATTCTTCTAAGTCTCTTATAACAGGGTCCTGTGTATTATCCTTTTTCTGCTTTTTCTTCTTTTTTTTACTCCCCATATTTTTTACTAACCTTTCGGTATCCCTCACATTTAATGAATTTTCTATTATTCTCTTCGCCACTTCATACTGCATATCTTTATCTTCTAGAGCAAGCAAAGTTCTACCATGGCCACTTGAAATTTTACTACTACTTATTAATTCTATAATTCTTTTATCTAATTTCAATAATCTCGTGATATTGGCTATATAAGATCTGCTTTTTCCCACTGCTTCTGATACCTTTTCTTGGGTTAAATTATATTTATCCATTAATTTCTTATATGCTAATCCTTCCTCTATAGGATTTAAATCTTCTCTTTGTATATTTTCAATTAAAGCTATTTCTGAGGCTTCTATTTCATCTATTTCTTTTATTATACAGGGAATTTCCTTTAATTTAATATCTTTTGCAGCCCTCCATCGTCTCTCCCCTGCAATAATTTCATAACCATTTCCAGCTTTTTTTACTATTATAGGTTGTATCAGTCCATGTTTTTTTATTGAATTTGAAAGTTCATATAAGGAATCTCTATCAAAGTCTCTTCTAGGTTGTTCTTTGTTAGGTTTTATTTTAGATATATCTATATTAATTATACTTTTATCACTTTCAATGGTATTCTCAACTTCATCGGGAATCAGTGCAGATAATCCTTTTCCTAACCCTCTTTTCTTTTTCACCATGCTATATCACATCCTCTATATATTCTATAAATTCCTCAGCAAGCTCCATATAGGCTTTGGCCCCTTTAGATTTAGGATCATATTCAATAACCGGTATTCCATAACTGGGCGCTTCTGCTAATCGTACATTTCTAGGTATTATTGTAGTATAAACACTCCCTCTAAAATATTTCTTAACTTCATCAACTACTTGTATAGAGAGGTTGGTCCTTCCATCAAACATACTCAATACTACTCCTTCTATTTCTAAATTAGAGTTTAAACCTTTCTTCACCATTTTTATTGTATTCATAAGGGAACTTACCCCCTCTAGAGCATAATATTCACATTGTATAGGTATAAGTACACTATCAGATGCAACTAAAGAATTTATGGTGAGTAAGCCAAGGGATGGTGGACAATCTATAAATATAAAATCATAATCCTCTATTATATTGGATATTGAACTCTTTAAAGCTAATTCCCTTTTTTCCCTAGTGGTCAATTCAATTTCGGACCCAGCTAAGTCTACATTTGAAGGAATTAAAAATAAGTTTCTATAGGCAGTTTCTATTATTGTATCCTTTATGTTTATCTCTCCCATTAGTGTATCATATATAGAATACTCCACAGTATTTTTATCTATGCCGAATCCACTTGTTGTGTTTCCTTGGGGATCTATATCTATAACCAATATTTTTTTACCTATTTTGGCTAAACAAGCACTTAGATTAACATTTGTAGTTGTTTTCCCCACTCCACCCTTCTGATTAAATATAGCTACAACTTTTCCCATCACTTCACCCCCGATATTTATTTATAAAATCAATTAAAATTATTTACCGTTAAAAAGTTCATTTATAAATGTTTCATATGAAACATTTTATTCTTATTAAAATATATTTCTTTATTCAGTAAAAATATTCCTTCAAAAATATAAAATAATAATAAAAAGGCCCAAGGGCAATGTCATTAAGTTAAGAAATATTTTAAAGAATCCAAGACAGAAAATAAACTGATTTCTGTCTTGGATTCTCTTTTCTTTAGTAAATAACAAATTTATGACATACTAAAAAGACAGATTGCCA
>NZ_JBAKFX010000116.1:0-4216 GCF_037577855.1 Dethiothermospora halolimnae
ACCATACTTATATGTAGTAGTAGCCCACGCATTTGAAGTTACTGCAAATGTTACAAAAAATACTAATAACAAACTTATGATCTTTCTAGTATTATTTTTCATTATACACATTTCCCCCTTATATTTAGTTATTCATTAGTGTGCACCATAACTTTCTAGAAAGTAACATAATTATACATCTTAGCTAAAAAAAGTCAAACATTTCACCATATTCGGTTGTTTTTAGTGCATATTTGGTGAAATTTATTATTTTTTGCATAATAAAAAACCCTTTTTAACTTGTTTCATTTTCACTATTGCTAAAAAGGATTTTTCTTCATCTATATTTTATGGCTGTAAAGTTGGACTAGGCATGCCTAATCCCTACACTATGATTACATCAATACATCCATTGTACTTAGCTACATTTTCCAACTTATTCATCATATCATCTGAAGGAGTGTGACTTCCTATCATATCTTTCCTAACCCCAACGGGTCTATACTTTATTAGTTTATATCTTATCTCACTATCTAATGAAGCTAGTAATTTACTTATATTATCAACGTTATTATAGTTGTCTAAAACCTCTGGTACTATAACTGTCCTAATTTCGTATAGTTTTCCTATATCGGCTAAATACCTAATATTATCTATAACTATTTTATTACTTTTCCCTGTAAGTTTTTTATGTTCCCCTACATCAAAGGATTTCATATCCACCATTACCATATCGGTTACTTTCATTAACTTATCATTTTCATACAAAGAAACAGTACCATTGGTATCTATAAAGGTTGTTAGCCCCATCTTTTTCACTTCTTTAAATAGCTCTATTAAAAAGTGTGATTGAAGGGTACATTCTCCCCCAGACACTGTTATCCCCGATATAAACAGTTTATTTTTTTCTATTTCTTCTACAACTTCTTCTACAGACATTTCTTTTATTTTAGGTGAACTGTCCCTAGGGCAGATATCTATACATTTACCACATTCTTTACAAGTATTTTTATTCCATTTTACTTTATTATTATCCACAGTTAATGCATTGTAGGGACACTCTTTTACACATAGTCCACAATTTTCACACAAATTAATAGTTTCTGGGTTATGGCAATATAGGCAGTTAAAATTGCACCCTTGAAGAAATATAGCTGTTCTGTTTCCTGGACCATCTACTGAACTAAAGGGTACTATTTTATTTACTAGTCCTTTACCCATTACTTCTTACCTTTCTTTCAAGAATCTTAGCATTTTTAGCTGCACCTAGACCTAGTGCCACGGTATCCCTTAATACTTGTTCTCCCCTATCTAGTTTTTCTATTTCCGATTTTTTAACAAGATATCCTGTTATCCTTATTACGTCACAGTCTGAAGCATATAGGGAAAAGTATCTCATACCTCCCTTAAATCCTCCTTTTATAATATCTAAAATATACTTTGGATTTCTTTTTGTTGTTTCATCAAAGGGGAATATATCACCTATTCCCGATGGAAAGAACTTATGGAATCTTCCACATTGAAGTAAATGCTTTGGTAATTCTGGTTCTTCTCCAATGGGAATTCTACATCCAGGACTTATTCCATAGTCAGTTTCTATTCCAACTTGAGCATGAAGTAGAAATCTCCCATCTGTTATTTTACAGTATTTATTTTTATGTTTATTAACTTCTTCTTCTAGTTTCTTAATAATATCATATCCCAGATCATCAGCATGTTTGCTATGTCCAAATCTATCTTCTTTGTTATTGGAATCTATAAAGTGATTTACACATTCAGCTAAACCAAACATTCCAAACATGGCAGTAAATCTATCCTTATTTATTAATCCTTCCTTAACTAGAAAATTAGTTTCAAAGAAATTACTCTCTTCCATTAAAAATTTAACCCTCTCATCCATATATGATGCCATGATGTCCACAGCATAAGGTAGTACTTTATTTAAAAACTCCCCTTTATCTGTAGCCTCCTTGGCAAGGTCTGCTAAGTTAAGTCTAACCAATGTATAGCTACCGCCACCTATTGGTAAACCATTATAACAACTTGCTATACCATAATCCTCTCCTAGATCATTAACGAACATTTCATGATTGGCAAAACTAGGTTTAGCGGTTATAAGGGATGTTTCTATACACCTAATAGCAAAGTTTTCTGGAGTATCTTTACTATATTTTAGTGTTATATTTGGTATAGAAGTTTCCAACTCTTCTTCTGCCTTTAGTATAAGTCTTCCAGCTTTCGTATCTTCTGGTCCTATATTAGCATGACAGAAAGAGTCGGTTATAGTTCTATCTATATGCATTAAAAATAACTTTATAGCTTTATAGGCCTCGTCCTCGTCTTTTATGAATGGTTCTAGTAATTTATCTATATTCCCTATATATACTGGAAAAGATGTTATAGATGGAACATGTTTATATAATATTAATAAATTATTTGTAGCATCCCAAATATCTGTAGAAGGCTTTAGGCCTAAAAATTCACTTCCGTTTTTCATGAACTTTTCATAGTCTGGAACTATATATCTAGGTCTATAGGGCGCATTTCCTTCATTTAGGTCGCATATAATACCTTCTTTTATATATTCTTTTCCTTTATCAGAGACATTCATCACACTAAGTGAATTTTCAGCAGCTCTCGCCAGTGAAAGAACTTTTTGTTCATAGGTTAATGTCTTATCTTTTATTATATTTAAAGTTTCACTCATATTTATCCCTCCATATTGAGTTTTAGTCTGAGTTTCAGTTTGAGTCTAAGATAGATAATTTTGCCAAAGGCAAAACTGTTGTTTTACTCAAACTTAGATTAAAACTCAAACTCATATATCAATCTTACATTAATTATATTTTATAATCTATATAAATTTTATTCAAATAAAAAGGTAGTGCAGGGGGGGAAGGTGCAGAGTACAGAGATAAAAAATAGGATTGGCATAGCCAATCCTATTTTTCTCTGCACTTTGCTCCCTGTACCCTGCTCTTTGCACTTTGCACCATCTTTTACTCATTTGGATTTATTATTCCCAACTTAACATCTACTGTCTTATATTTTTTATCTCTATATACTTTAATTTTCACTGTTTCATCGGGCTCATGTTTACCTATTATATTAGATAAATCCTCCACCGATTCTACTTTCTCTCCATCTATTTCCGTAATAATATCATCAACCCTTAATCCTGATTCTTCTGCTGGGCTGTTATAATATACTTTAGCTACATATGCTCCTTTAGGAATATCATAAGTTTTAGATATCTGATCAGTTACTGTTCTTATACCTACACCAATCCATGGTCTTTTTACATATCCATGATTTACTAATTCTTCTATAATTGGCATTGCATCGTTTATTGGTATGGCAAATCCCATGCCTTCTATTTGGGTATCTGTAAGTTTTGCACTATTTATTCCTACTATTTCTCCATCTTTGTTAACTAAAGCTCCGCCACTATTTCCTGGGTTTATAGCTGCATCTGTTTGTATAAGATTAAGTTCCTTTTCTCCTATTTTTAACTTTCTATCTATTGCACTTACTATCCCAGCAGTTACAGAGCCGGAAAATTCTTCTCCTGCAGGAGTTCCTATGGCAACTGCTAACTGTCCTACCTTAACTTTAGATGAATCTCCTAAATCCGCAGCTGGTAAATTATCTGCATTTATTTTTATTACTGCCAAGTCACTTTTTGCATCTCCACCTAATACCCTAGCATCAAAGGTTCTACCATCCTGTAATGTAACTTTTAAACTAGAAGCGCCTTCTACAACATGATTATTGGTTATTATATAACCATTTTCTCTATATATTATCCCTGAACCAGTTCCTTTTCTAACTCCAGCAGTATTAAAGAAATAATCCCTTACCTTCTCTTCTTTGCTTATCATAACAATAGAAGGAGTTACCTTATCTGCCACATCTATAACAGGGCTTTCAAAATACTCATTAATTTTAGATGCTTTAGTGGCCTCTGCTATGTCAGTTCTATTCGCTCCATCATTGTTAATCAGTCCGTAGGTTGAAAACCCACCTATAAGTATTCCTATAACTATTGATGCTAATACAATATTAAGTATTTTACTTTTTTTGTACTTGTTTTCATATTCCATTATATTACCCTCCTCGTATAATATAGTTAGAACATTTGATAGAAAATAAAGTTCTTTTCTACCGAACATTCTCACTAAAAATAACTTCAATATTCATATTCTTAAATAACCTTTTAATACAAAACTTATCTTAT
>NZ_JBAKFX010000117.1:0-3854 GCF_037577855.1 Dethiothermospora halolimnae
ATTTTAAAAGCCTAAATTTGGCCATTGTTCGTGTTTTTCAAAGGTCTTTTTGTCGTGCATAAATTTAATATTAGAGAATTTAAATTTTTTCACTTAAATACTCTTGACTTTTACTAGCTGGTCTAATCTTTACTGACTTTCCAACGTAATATAAATAGATTCTAGTAAAATATTGCAATTCCTTTAAAAATTACTTTTTATTTCTTAATATTTATTTTAATTAATAAATACTATGAAAAATATTCAAAAAGTTTTAGATTTAATAATGGTTGATTAATAATATCTTAATCATGCTATCACTTAAACATTCCTTTTTAAAATTTTTGACAAATAAAAATCTTAAAAGAGAATGTTTCACCCTCTCTTTTGAGACTACTGTTTTAAATATAAGTAGTCTTACCTTCTATAGACTTCTAATTTGTTACTTAATAGTAAGTATAATTATACATATAGCACCAACTAAAAAATTCAACATATTTCCTATAACTTATTTATCGTTAAAACTATTGGGTTGATGAAGGATCATCAACCCAATTTTTCTTTTTATCGGCCATTTCATATAAAAATTTATTTAGTAATTTATTGATTTCTTTTATTATTTCTTCTTCAGTAAACTCCCCAGTATAAACTATTTTATCCAAGGACATCACCTCTTGATAATATATATGTAAATGAGATTTTGCCCTATAACCCTATATCTCCATCTATGTTAGCTATTTCATTTTGAACGGAATCCATATTCATTCTAGCATATATTTGTGTTGTAGCTATAGATTCATGCCCCAATAACCTTTGTATTGTTTCTAAGCTTGCTCCTTTAGCTAATAGATTTTGAGCTCTAGTATGCCTTAATAAGTGTGGATGTAGATTCTTCTTTATACCGGCTCTTTTGCCTGTATTCTTAATAACATCTTGAATAGCTTTTTTACTTAATCTATTTTTTTGTCTACTTATAAATAATGCAGGAATGTCATCAGCTCTAGTGTCTAGATATTTTTTTAGTCTTTTTGATGTGTCTCTAGAAAATATACAAATACGTTCCTTGGCTCCCTTGCCTACTACTTTAAATCTACGACCTGTAAAATCAAGATTTTCTATGTTCTGCTGATATACCTCTGTAAGCCTACAGCCACTACTATAGAAAAAAGATATCAATGCTAAATTCCTTAATTTATTTGTTTCGTTAGATGCATCTAAGTATTTCAATAGTCTTTCGTATTCTTCCATTGTTAGATGCCCTCTGTATTTTTTACGAACTTTAGGCTTTTCTAGTTTATCTAGTGAGTTTTTAATGTTTAGGGTCTCTTGCTTTATTAGTGTTTTAAATAGCATATTTATGGAATTAAATTTTCTAGCAACAGCTTCATCTCCATTACTTCTTTCTTCACTACATAGTAATAAAAAGTCTTGTACATCTAAATGTGATACTTTTGATAATGGTTTATTCCCAATAAAATTTATAAAAAGTCTCAAGTCATTTCCCACAATAGCTTTAATTGATTCTTTTGTGAGTCCTTTATTTCTACAATTCATCTTATATCTTTTAAGTATCTTTTTATTTTCTACAATATGAGCATTATTCATTTTGCTCACCTTGTTTTTCAAATAACTTTTTTATCATTTCTCTATCTAAAACTCTATCTTTTAATATAATTCTTTCTATCTGTATAGTATCCTCTTTAGATTTTTTCATTTTATACCTCCAAATTTTATTTTAATTTGTAGAATTGAAGGCTATAATTTATAATATAAGTAACTAATAGCCTTCAAAAGGTTATTTGTTTCTAAGGGAGCCGCGTCCTCGCCAAAGTTTGCGGCTTTCTTTTTTTCACCTCCTTTAAATAAAAAAAACTGAGAAATAAAAAATCCAGCGACGATAGACCTCTAAGTCTTCGCCCTGGATTAATATCCTCAGCTTTTTATTAATTAAATTTTTAAAATAAGCATAACAAAGTAATTAAACATACTCTACCTAAATTTCAGTGTTTCCAACTTGATTTATGCCCTTAATGGGTCTTAAAAACATAGCTTTCCCTTCTGGTACTTGCTTAGTAAAAATAATATCTGTATCATAAATATAACATATTGCCTAAATAAATACAATACTCTTTTATCACTTTTTTACCTACATACATTATATCACTTTTTTAAAAATTAAAACTGTTAAAAAACTGTTAACTTGCATTTTAGCGTTATACATTTTGCATTTTCGATGTCTCTGAACCAATTCTCAAAGCCCTTCTTCCTAGCGGTGTTTTTGCTCGATGAAGAGCTGTGAGCAGCAAGCAGAAATATTTTGATAGGTTTCCAGTTATCCTATAAGTTTATGTAAGATGTCGGAAAACACATGTTAGACGACGGGCATTTTTGATATGCTTTACATGAGCAGATACTTATAATAGACAAACAACTCTCTTGTCAAAGAATATAAATCTCTAATTTCAAGTATTTTAACATGTGTAGTATTGACCTTATCTATTCCAACTTTCTTGAAAGCAAATCTGGTTCTTGCTATATGATAATATTGAGAAATAACCATCACTGAATTAATTCCATCTTATTCATAATTAACTTTGAATTTTCTGCTGTCTTGAATGTTCTGTTTCCTTTATTATCTAAAATAATACTTTTGTCTAAGGGGGTAAGGACTGTAGTTAGTCTATGTTCAATTTGTGAAGAAACTACAGCCCTATACTAGACGCTCTGACTCTTTCCTTTATGTGCTATTATAAAAAAATCTTCTTCGAACTTCGTTTTATGTTTTTTTGTTTTTATATGTTGATATCCAACTATTCTTAAATTTTCAATTATTTCGTCTATATCATATTTTATAAACGCTTCATTATTTGTATATTTAAACTTATTCAACTCACTAGCCGGAACAACAAATAATATCAACTCACCTGATTCCGATAGAAACTGATATAGTTTATTGAATATGTCCTCAAGATGCTTCCAAAAGTAAACCACATTAATAGCAAGAATCTTATCATAAAGAATATTGGTATTACACTCTGTAACATCACCATAAAATAATTCTATTTGATTATTCTGAATATGCCTACTATTCTTTCTAGTAGCTTTTTCGTACATTAATTTTGAAAAATCTAATCCATGTAATTTTACATTTTTATTTCTTTTAACAATTTTATTAATGCCTTGACCGGATCCATACCCTATTTCTAGAATTTTATCCTTATCTTTTAAATTTAAAATATTTATTACTTCATTATAGATTGAACTATTTGCTTTTTCCATAATTGTTGATATTATTCTACCTAATATTCCACTAGGTTGTCGAAACTGTTTCCCTATAAATTTAAGCATATTAATCTCCCATAAATAATCTCAATATAGGTGTACTGAACATAATTCAAATGTTTATGTCTATTTTATGTCCCTAATACTTTTCTATATATGGTATTCTTTTTGCATAATCACATCTAAATATAAATATTTAAGTTTACTCTCATTCATCTCTAACTTATAATGTATATATAATTATTTCTACTAAAACATTACAATTCCTCTAAAAATAAAATATTATCTTTCAACCTTTCCTTTATCTAATGAACCTTGTTAAGAACATACAAAATAATGTTTATTTTAATCATTCCCATTAAAGAATACTTTAACATAAATTAAATATCAAAATTTTAATCTACTAAATTGTATAAAAAATTATACAATTTATATATTAGTCACCCTTTAATTGTAGGATTAGACAACAGGGCTATCGCATGAAAAATAATTATTAAAATGAAATGGAAAAAATCTCAAAAAGGAATTTTAGATTTTATGTCGAATCTTTAAAATATACAAATAAAATACGAGGAGAGCAGACATGAAATTTG
>NZ_JBAKFX010000118.1:0-3576 GCF_037577855.1 Dethiothermospora halolimnae
TAAGATAAGTTTTGTATTAAAAGGTTATTTAAGAATATGAATATTGAAGTTATTTTTAGTGAGAATGTTCGGTAGAAAAGAACTTTATTTTCTATCAAATGTTCTAACTATATTATACGAGGAGGGGTAAAATGAAAAAAGCTATTGGTTTATTATGTATTATAGTTTTAACTGGATTATTGTTAGGAGCATGCGGAAAAGAAGACATAAATAGTGTGGATAATTTTCAAGGAAACACTATAGATGATAATCCTAGCCACTACTCAATAACTATAGACAATCTTCAGGGAACTAAAGAGGTAGCTTATGATATTGAAAAATCTAAGAAATTAGAAGTAGATATAAAAGTAGAAGGAGAGCCCTTGGGTGTTAAAATAGAAGACCCAGATGGAAATGATATACTAGATATTACAATAGGAGAAGAATATAGTGGTGTAAATGAAGGGGAATATAAAGAAGGAAAATATAAATTTATATTTACATCTGAAGAGTTAAAACACGGTGAGGTAAAAATAAAGTTTAATGAATAGAACATAGCATTAATGCCTAGTATAGGGTTAAGGTTAAAGTTAAGGGTTAACCTTAACTTAATATAATATGATGGTAAAACCGTAGGGTCTAGGTATGCTTAGACCCTACGGTTTTATGTAGGGACAGGGCATGCCCTGTCCAATGGCTACACCAAAAACTATTGTTTTAAAAGGTAGCGGAGAATTTATTATTCGCAATGAAAAAGGAGAAAAAAATGAACCTAATTATACTACATAAAGAAGATTTTATAGACACTAATAAAGTACAATTAACAGGAAGAAGATTAAAACATGTATTATCGGTACATAGAGCCAAAGTTAATGATAGATTAAAGGTAGGACTATTAAACGGAAAAATGGGAGAGGGACTAATAACTAAATTGGATAAGAAAATCCTAGAGATGGATATAACCCTAAAAGAAGATCCTCCAAAACCATCAAATATAAAACTAATACTTGCCATGCCAAGACCTAAGGTATTAAAAAGAATAATCCAGGATGTAACAACCATGGGAGTTAAAGAAATATACTTAATAAAAACATGGAGGGTCGATAAAAGTTACTTACTTAGTAAGTACTTAGAGGATGAAAATTTACTTAAGTATATGATATTAGGTCTTGAACAGGGAAAGGATACTATACTGCCTAAAATACATATAAAGAAATTGTTTAAACCCTTTGTAGAAGATGAACTATCTAGTATTATAAAGGGGACAAAAGCAATAGTAGGCCATCCAACAGGAGAAAAAGAATGTCCAAGGAACATTAGTAAACCTACAACACTGGCAATAGGACCAGAGGGAGGATTTATACCCTATGAAATAGATATGTTGAAAAATATAGGTTTTGAAGTTGTTAGCTTAGGAGATAGGATACTTAGAGTGGAAACTGCTGTTCCTTATTTGTTAGGAAGACTTAGTTAAGGTTAATGGTGAAGATGAGGTTAAGATTGAGATTGGGGCTAAGACTAAGGTTTGGGGTTAAAGTTAAGGATTAACTTTAAGTCAAGGTTGATATATAAATTAATATATAACTGAGAATAAATATATAATTTTAAAATAATATTCAAATTAAAACATATGTAGGGTCTGAATATATTCAGACCCCAAAAAGACGGTTACACACCGTCTTTTTTTGTTGGTTATTGAAAAATTAATAATTTTTTAGTTCATTAGTTGCTAGAAGATTGGGGATATTTTAGCTTGCTGGTTGTTAGTGGATTTGTAATCCCCCAACTTATTTTCATAAAATTTATGTACATAAATACTCCCCCACGAATATATTTATAGTAAGGAGTAGGGAAAGGGGGTAGAGAGATTTGCTAACAGTAGCTATTATATTATGTATAATTGCAACCCTTAATATAATTATCCTAATAAATGTTACAGGGAATAAAGAGAAAAACATAGAAAACTGTGAAGACATAAATACTAAAATGGAAGATGATAATATTTTATATCAAAGATGTCCAGTATGTGGGGAAATAATAGAAAATGGAAGAGAATGTTCCCGTTGTGGACTACCAGTTGAAGAAATAATTTATTTAGGAAGATCTTAATAATTTATATTAAAACTAATTGTTATCTATTGAATAGATAACAATTAATTTTGTTATTACTAATAAAATATATTTTGGAGGTAAACATGGTTAATAGACGAAAACCTATACCACTGTATCTACAGTTAAAAGAAGAAATTTTAGAAAAAATAAAGAAGGAAAAGTGGACTATAGATAGCCAAATACCTACTGAAAAGGAGCTTATGGAAAGTTATAATGTGGGAAGAGCTACGGTTAGAGAGGCCGTATCAATACTTGTAAATGAAGGATACATATACAAAAAGAAAGGCATAGGAACCTTTGTTGCAAGGAAAAATCCAACCTATGGATTTGAACCCCTTATAAGTTTAACCTATTCATTAAAAGCTAGAGGAATCAGAGCTTATAACAAAGTAGTAGAAAAAGATAAGATACATATTGATCAACTATTACTTGATAAACTAAAGTGGACAAGTACCAAGGAATGTTATTATTTAAAGCGATTGAGATATGTAGAAAATACACCTATAGCCATTGAACATTCATATTTTGATGAAACCTTTAAAAAGATTGATAAGGAATATGATTTAACTACTTCTTTAGCCAAGATAATAATTGAGGATTTAAATGTAAATATAGATAGGGTGGAACAAGTTATAGTACCTAGAAAACCGAAGGATATGGAAAAATTAGAGTTAAATCTAGAAGATGACAAGCTTATATTGGACTTAGAAAGATGGATTTATATAAATAATAACCCTGAACCATTTTATTATTTGAAGTTTGTGATTCCCAGTGATATTTATAATTATCCTTTTTGAAAGATAAAAGGAAAAAATTAAGATTTAAAAAACTAAATTAAGTAACCAATGAAAAAAGAAACCTAAAATACCGCCTATAAATAAAATTATAAATATTTCTATAGTATTTATAACATCATCAGCGTTTTTATAAGAATATATTATTGGTATCAAAGGTAAAGAAGTATCCACAAACTTTCTGAATAAATAGTAGAAGAGAAATGCAAAACTAAGAAAAAAATAGTAACTACTCATTTATTAACCTCCCTAAAATTTTTATAACAAACAAGAATTGCAATATGGTTATAATATTATACTAGCCAGTGTAAAAGCCTAATGAAGTTATGGGATATGCCTAATCCTCCAATTAAAATAGCTGTTATACTCATAAGCATAAATACTAATTTATTCCTTTCAACAGATGTAGGGGTTACACCCATATAGTTGTGACTTTCTGACTTTTCTTTAAACTTTTCAGCTAAAACATCTAAATTTAGAAGCACAAATATACCTGTAGGCAATAATATTAGATCTAAAATTGAAAATATAATAGTTTTCATAATACACCCCTTTCTATTTAACAGGTTTTGTCAAAAGTTTCATCAAAAAACCTTGACAAAACCTTTATTTTTACAAATTTATATATAAAATACTTGCCACCCCCAAAAATAGGGTACAATTTTATTGACAAGATAAAATTAAGACCAAT
>NZ_JBAKFX010000119.1:0-3294 GCF_037577855.1 Dethiothermospora halolimnae
GTTAGACATTATACTTCTTTTCAAAATTAGTTAACATCTTATCTCATATTTATACGACGCTAGTCGCTTTTAAAAATTTTCGGATGAAAGTTTTGGTTTGAATAAATCTTCATGCGATTCCCGTGGATTAGACAAGGCATATACTTGATTTATTCTTAATATTATGCTATAATTCAAATACAATTTAATTATATTTAGGTTTTCTAGGGTTCCGCAGTCCATGACTGGCAGGTCCGAGAGAAAACGCACAGTTAACTGTGTACACGGAGGGATAAAAGCCTGGGAGATGTTTAATAATATTTCCATAGGCTTTTTTTATTTTTCAAATTTTCTAATCTAGGAGGTATTCTAATGAAAAAATTTGTTATCGAAGATTCTTTTTGGGCCTATTCCCCAATACGAAGATTGGTGTTGTCACTTGTTATGGAATAGATAATTCTATAACAGATAGTGAGCAATATGCAGAAATGATTTCAGAGGCGGAAAAAGAAGCACTAAAATATTTGCAGGATTCAAAATTTAGTAATAACCCTGTTATAAAAGTATGGAGAGAAGCATTTCAGAAATTTAAAACAAAGAAAGGCGCAAGGTCGTCCATAGAAGCATTACTAAAAAGAGTCTATAAAGGAAAGCATTTGGGAACTATTAACCCATTAGTTGATATCTACAATTCTATTTCACTAAGATATGCTTTACCATGTGGCAGTGAGGATATAGATAAGTTTGCTGGCGATATAAGATTAACTAAGGCTGTTGGAAATGAGGAATTTATTCCACTTGGAACAGATAAAAATGCACCTCCATATGAAAGTGAAATAGTCTATAAAGACAACAAAGGTGCAATCTGCAGATGTTGGAACTGGCGTGAGGCAGTAAGAACAATGATTACTGAGTATACAACTAATGCTTTTTTATGTATTGAATTAATTGATGAAGGCAGATTAATAGACTTTGAGAATGCATTGGAAGAACTAGCAAAATTAGTACAAAATAATTTAGGTGGGACAGTTAAAATTTCAATTTTAGATATAGATAATAAAGAAATAATAATAGAATAATTTTAGGAGGATATAGGAATGGGAGATTTTGCTTATAAAAAGGTCTATCTCGAAGATGGTAAAAAGATACTAGAAATAAATATACTTCCTGAAAAGTATTGTAATTTTGATTGTATATTCTGTTCCATCGGAAAATCTTATAATAAAGTAGATACACAACAATCATTTGATAAAATGGATAATTCATTAAGAGAATTAGAAAATATGATAGAAAATTATAGCCCCGATTTAGTTTATATTAATTCAAAGGGAGAATCTCTTATAAATAGTAATGTTAATCCTATTATCGACCTAATCAAAAATAAGGGAGTATCTGTGAGACTACTATCTAATGGCTATTTATTAGGTGAAGATAAATATATGCGAATAGCCAATAAGTGTGATGAAGTTATTGGACAAATAAAAGCAATTTCAGAAGAAGACTTTCAAAAAATTCAAAAACCAATTGAAGGATATACGCTTAAAGCACATCTTGCAAGTATGACTTTATTTAACAAACAATATAGAGGAAGATTCATTTTAGAAATAATGATTATTAAAGGCTATAACGATACAGAAGAATCTATTAATAAGTTAAGAGATATTATTAATAAATTATCTCCAGATAAAATAGTTATTGAAAAAATAAATGATAAAAGATTCAAGAAAAAACTTGGCATATCTAATGAAAGATATGAATATATTTCAGAAATATTGTTAGCCCATTAATAATGTGAATAAGTGGAACTGTTTTTTCCAATTATCCTGTTATCTTATAAGTAAGTCTGAATCTTCTATGCTATAATATTCAACTTTGTTTGAGTTCTAAATATTAGATTTTACCAAATAGGTTGTGGTGATATTTAGTCATAATTTTAAATTTAGTTTAAAGAAAAGGCATACAGTATATATGCCTTTTCTTTATCTCTGATAACATTTTACAATACTAAAACTCAATTATATTAAATAATTTAACAAAGTAGGTAATAAAGAATTTACATCATTTTATGATAAATGGATAAAATAAGTTAAAATGTAAAACTATGTGTTATAATTTTTAATCTAATTTTTATATTAACTTCAAATTTAACGTAAGAAGTAGCTTGAATAGGCTCAAAATGCTTATTCAAGCTACTTCTTATGTTGTTTTAACTTTCTTCAAATATTTCGAAAATAAAATCATTTAATTCCTGTATCATAGCTTCTTTCGTTTTTTCATTTATATATATGCTTCCATTTAATCTATGTTCAAAAAATCTTCTAAATGCATCAATATGAAGTCTAAAATCAAATTCACCAGTTCTTCCATTGTAATCAAAAGCTATTCCTTTAAAGTCCGGTATACTCTCACCGGTTTTATGCTTAATAGTAATTTCTTTGTCAGCAAGCATAATAGCCTTTTCTACACTATCTTTAAAAATCTCTTCATTTTTAAACCTTTTATTTCCTTTGAGTTTCAAAACAATATCAATTGTAACTTTTTCATTAGAATTAGGTTTTTTCATAAAAACTCTATAGACTCTTGATGATATATCTCTATATGTAAAAGCTTCAACACTTGTACTCTCCAACGGATTCGAAAGCTCCCCAGCAATATTTGAAACATCAAAAACTTCTGCTTTATAGTCTTTTTTATAATCTGGTACATGTTTCACACAAATACTATCTGTATGTTTTACTTTCTTATTTTTCATTTGATTATTTAACTCATTACTAAAATTTTTCTTGTGTTTTCTAACAGAATTCTTTCTTAAATTAGAATAATTATATTTTGAAATAGTATTTACAGAATTTACATTCATATTCATCCCCCTTTCGGAAATTCGTATAGGTTTCCTCAACTAGATTTATCGCTATTAATTTATTTAATTAACTCCATATATGATATCGACAATTTAATTGGTATTATTAATTAAATGTTTTAATAAATGTTATTATTTGAAAAAAAACTATAAATGTTATATTATATTGATGTATTACTAAAGTAAAATCCAAGGCAGAAAATACATCTAGATAAAGGGGAGATTATAAAGTGAAAAAATTAGGAAAAGTAAGTATATTACTTGTTTTATTAATATCCTTGTTCGCAACTACATCTTTTGCAAGTTGGCAATATCAAAAACTTGATACCGGTGTTTGTCAAGTAAGTTGTCGCATTTAATTTGAAAAAGGTATAATTTCTTCGTTCCCGATTCGCCATTGACATGGAGCCTCTACATACATGGATTTTGTACCTGTAGGCAGATGTAAATAGAGG
>NZ_JBAKFX010000120.1:0-3279 GCF_037577855.1 Dethiothermospora halolimnae
CGCCGACTTCCTTCAGATTCCACCTCACGGTGGACACCCTTGTCTTTAGCTAGCACCTATATCACCTTCGGTGTTCGGGACTTTCACCCTATAGACTGTGTCCATGCTGGGCACACATAAAAAAAGACAAAGTATCTATAGATACTTTGTCTTTTTAGGAAAACTTTGATATATTTCATTATATATAGTAACCGTCATTTAAAGGGCATATATAATTTTCTCGACTTAATCCAACATAATAATTTTCATAATCTTTACTTACTCTTTTACTTTTTTTAATTAAACGTTTTAACATTAATAACCCCTCCCTTGATAATGATTTTCATTACCTTCTATTCCATTATTACCCTTTAGTTTGATTTAAAAACATTTTATTTTACTGCTCTAATATTTTATCTGCTAAGTCATTTAGATTCCTTCCGTTAACATCCGCTCTTTCATCTTTTTTTCCTATTTTCCCTGTTTTACAACCGGCTTTTATACCAGCTGTAATATCTGTTTCCATGTCTCCTATCATCCAGCTGTTTTTTAAATCTATGTCATATTTTTTAGCCAATTTTACTATCATTCCTGGCTTTGGCTTTCTACAGTCCGATTTTCTATGGAAATCTGGACAATAAACTATCTCTTTAAACTCACAATAATCTTTCAATTCTTTAATCATCTTTTCGTGAATCCCATCTAATTGTGTTTCCCCTATATATCCAAGTTCAACTCCCCCTTGATTAGTTACAACAAACAATTCATACTCATTGTTATAGAGTTTCTTTAGACCTTCTTTAGCTTCATTATATATTGTAAGATCATCGGGTTTGTTTACATGCTTTGTATTATCATTAATTACCCCATCTCTATCACAGAAAATTGCCCTTTTCAATTTATCACCTCTTTTTATACTTATTATTTAGGAATATATATCTGAAAACTCTATATTTATCCTTTCAACAATCTCTTTTGACCTATTATAATCAATATCATTTTCATTTTGATAATCCAATTTTTTCATCGGGAGTTTTATTATGAATTTGCTTCCTTCTCCATAAATACTATCAACCTCTATGGTTCCATCATGCATTTCTACAAAAGATTTAACCAAACAAAGACCTATACCACTACCTTCATTTCTTCTAGTAAGAAGACTATCTGCTTGGGTAAATCTTTCAAAAATAGCTTCTTTATTTTTATCAGAAATACCTATCCCTGTGTCTTCTACTGTTATTATTATGTTAGAACTATCATAGGATATATATACTTTTATAGTGTCTCCTTCCTCAGTAAATTTTATGGCATTTGATAAAAGGTTTAATAATATTCTTTCTATTTTATCAGGGTCACAGGATATGATTTTTTCCTCAATATCAGTATCAAATATAATAGTTCTATTTTTATTATTTGCATATTCCACAACTGATAGTGTTATTTCCTCAACGAGATGTACAATATCACAGTTTTGCAAATCAATTTTATAAAAACCCGCATCTATTTTTGTTATATCTATTAAGTTATTTACTAATCTTAATAATCTATAACAATTTTGTTTCATAACCTTAGAATGCTTTTTTATATTCTCCAATTTATTAAAGTTCAAATCTCCATTAAAATATATGTCATATAACTGTAATGTTCCCAGTATTATGTTTAAAGGTGTTCTCAGTTCATGGGATATATTTGCTATAAATTGATTTTTTAATTCGCTATATTCTTGTATTTCCTCTAATAACCTGCTTTTTTCTTCTACTTTCTTCTTCAACTTTTCTGCATGTTTCTTCTCTGATATATCACGGGATAAACCTAGTATTTTAGTAAGTTTACCATTTTCTGTTATTGGTGTTAAATTAGCCTCTAGCTGTAATAATTCACCTTTGCTATTGCTGATGTCTATTTCAAGCCATCTAACATCATTCCCATTAATTAATTCCTTTTCTACTTCTACTATCTTCTTATCATTAACATCTATAAGAAAATCATCTATCTTTTTTCCCTTTAAATTATCAATAGATGCTTTAAATGCATTTAAAGCAGATGGATTGGCTTCAACTATTTCATGGGTAGCCATATCTATCATACATATAAAATCAGGACACATTTCAAAAAATATCCTGTATTTTTTTCTACTCTCCCTAAGTTCATCTTCAAACTTTTTTCTTCTTTCAATTTCTATTTTAAGTCTTTTCATTTCTCTAATATCTTGACCTACTAAAATATATCCTAATATATCACCATATTTATCCCTTAATACTGACACTGACACGCTCATAGGTACCTCTTCTTTATCTTTACATATAAAAGTTAACTCACACTTACAGTCATCTAGTTTCTTTTTATCTTCTTTATTTTTAAGTAATGTTTCCTTTTCTTTTATCAGTGATATGATAGAAGCCTCTAATAATGATTTCCTTCCATATCCTAATAGTTTTGATGTCTTATTATTAGTTCTTAATATTTTCCCGTCGGGATTTATTAAAAACATTAAATCTAAAGAATCTATTATTTCTTTACTATAGGCTTCTATTGTTAGAGATATGGTTTTATATCTAACTAGGGAATAAGTTATACCCAATGCCCACCATAATGTTACTAATGGAGTTAATATTAACATCAAATACACTTTATTATACATATTAAATAATATTATATTCATAATAAAAGTTATTATAATAAACACACTTAAGAATCTAGCCTGTTTTTTCTCCCTTTTCTGATTGGTTTTACTTCCCCACCACAGTATAGATATTATTCCAAAGATTACAGTAAAGATCATATATATTGAATGGGCCAAATACCAAGAAAATTCAAATGGTGTACTTGCAATCATCCCATATTTAGTTTCTATTACTTCTTTTATAACAAATACACCAGTTAATATCTTATATATAAATATTATAGATGGTAAATAAACAATACAAGCAAATATCTTACTATGTAACAACTTTTTATTTTTAGATAAAAGCAAAAAGAAATTAATCGATATGGGAGCTATGGTACTATACGAAATAAAATATAATCTATGCCAAAATGTAAATTCTTCAAAGTTTTGAGAGTGAACTGACATTCCATAAAAAAAAGTTAAAGCCGATAAATTTATCATCATATATAAAAATACTTTATTTAGGGTTCTAGTCGAATTTGATTTGAACACCAAAGCACCTAAGTGTATTTTTATAATAGCTATTATAATATAAATAATTATTATATTATTCATTTAAACTCTCCTTAATCTACTTTATATTTTTTCTTTTATTCTATGTTTTATTCTATATATAAAAAAATTCTTTGTCA
>NZ_JBAKFX010000121.1:0-2916 GCF_037577855.1 Dethiothermospora halolimnae
TTTTAAATTCTTTTGTATAACTCTTGTTATTTTTATTATTTTTAGGCATATCAATTCTCCTTAGGTTATTGTCGTAATTATATTATACTATTTATATTCTATACGACAACTATCCTAACATATAGGGCTCCCTAGTAGTATGAAATAAATTGAGTTTTAATGTTGGGATGTTTTGGATGGTTTAAGGTGCCCCATATATTTTTAACGTCTTGTGTTTCAGACGTTCCTGAACTGGACTCTCAACGCCTTCTACATAGGTGGTGCTTGCACCCAGTGAAGAGATGTGCGTAGCGAACGGAGATATTTTGTTAGGTGAAGTTGTCAACGAATACTTTAATGCTAATCAATATTCATTCGCATTATATGGAAAATTGGAACTTAATTAGTTACATACCTTTTATTAGAAAATATAAGCTAGACTGTTACTCTCTAATTGCCCAACATTTTATACTAGTGTATCACAAATGACTATAATGAATTTATGTACTGAATTGCTTCCTCAAAGTCCTTGATGATAGTTTCTGTGATTTCTTTATCAGGAATTACATCTGAATGAGCTATCTTATGTCTGTAGTTTTTCCTATGGTTATCAATAACTATCCATAGCGCATTATTGTCATGCTCGAATGATTTCCCAGTATATTTCTTAAGAAATACATCACATCGCTGTCTAAAATTAGTTTCTGTCTTAGCTAATTCTTTTTCAATATCACTTTGTGAGATTCCTTGTACTTTCATTTTCTCAACTAGTTTCTTTTCGACTGCTATTTCTAGTGCTGCTGAACTTTCAATAATTGCTGAACGATACTCACATCTGTACCAAAGACTTCGTGCCACAATAAGCATTTTTTCATCAATTGGTACTTCAAACCCTGTATCCAATCTGTTATGAAATTGCTCATGTAAATCATCAGTCAAATCAGGAAATAACTTTTTATTTGTAATTATACTTGGTGCTAATCCTCCAAACCTAAATGTATCGAAATATTTACCATCTACATACTGTAAAATCTGGGTGCCTTCTAAAGTATTTTCATTTAGCTTTTCAATCCAAAATAATTTTCTAGTGTAACTATACAGTTCAATAAACCTGTTCAATGCATCATAGTAGTCATATATATTAACTAGCCTATTTAACCTTTTTTTCTGATAAACTCGTAGTTTTAATGATATTTTCTCTTCGTCATTTAAATCGTTATAATATTCTTTTGCTATTTTATTTAATTCCTCAGTATTATTGTATTTTACCTTGTTTATCAACAATTGCGTTGTAACTTGGCTTATACCCTCTTCATCACTAACCTGTTCTATATCATTGTCTGCAATTTCTACTTCCTCAATTATTGATGTTTCAATAAAAGTCTTAGATTTTGAAAAGGCATAATTACTAAATTGATTTTGCACTACAATATTTAGTAATTCTTCTTTATCACCATAATAAACCCTATCATCAGCTTTTTCAGGAAAAGGTGCAACTATTAGCTTATAGTAATCTGAAGATATTTTAAATTTATAATCATAAGTGTCAGTTTTCACTCGATAGTCTCCATCTTTTAGTTCAACCATGAAAGGTAATTCATTAAACATTTTTACTTCAAATCTCATATTCTTCATCTCCTATTTTAATATTATAGAACCACTCCCAATATAACCTCTTAACTCTTATGCATCATAAACCTTCATTTCTACCATATCAGAGTTTTTTCTGAAATTTATTTTAGTGAATCCTTAATTACTAACTAATCATATAGATATTATGACACCTAGCTAAAAATTTCGAATAACGTTCTCACCGTTTCCGATGTCCTACATGATTTTCGTAGGATATTGGAAACGGTATGTTAGGCGAAGTTATTATTGCGTTTCTCAAGTTCTTTATAAACTATTTCCTTCTCATTTTTTGACCAACTATTTATTGTGGTTTCAGTTTTTTCCTTTATAATAGGTGCCATAACTTCGAGTATCTTCATAACACTATTTGATAACACACCATTATTTTCTACGAGATATCCATAGTACCTTTCAAACTCTTTATTAACCTCTCTTCTAAGTTGTTCATTAGGAACTCCTGAATCTGATTTTCTACTCAAAAAACTAAGTCCCGAAAACATAAACCACTCTTCATCATTAAACTCACCTTTATGTACTATATGGTTACGATATTTTCTAAGTTTTTTTGTTTTAACATTCAAATCACACAGAATAAATTGGATATCTTGAGGTAATGACTTCAAATGATACTTAATAATTTTTATAAATGAGCAATGGAAATCTTTAATACCTAACTCGTATATCCCATTTAATAACTTAGAAAGCTTATCTAGCATTGAAAAGATACAACCTAGATAATTTTCAATGTGATATTTCAAATATTCGTCTTCTAAAATTTCTCTTTCATCAAAAAAATCTTTGCTAGGTATTTTCTCAATTAAGCTACAGATCATTCGCATTGTTTCGAAAGACTTATAAATAAACATCGAATCATAAAAAATACCACAAAACTCATTATCAAAATCGTTCAACTCATAATCCAACATTTTCTTTTTAATAACGAAACTCATTCCTATTCCAAGATAATGCTGATATAAATCATAATTGCTCATAAACAACGCTCCTCGATAAATAATTTTGCATAGCGTTCTCGTGTTCCAAGCGTTTCTGAGTCAGACTCCAAAGGAATCCTCTCTAGTGGTGCTCGCACCCGACGAAGGTATGTGGTGTACACTACCCTAAAAATCTTCTGTCGTACACCCTTGATGGAACATATTGTTAGGTGAAGTTTGGCTCACTCCCTATATGTTAGGATAGTTGTCGTATAGAATATAAATAGTATAATATAATTACGACAATAACCTAAGGAGAATTGATATGCCTAAAAATAATAAAAATAACAAGAGTTATACAAAAGAATTTAAA
>NZ_JBAKFX010000122.1:0-2910 GCF_037577855.1 Dethiothermospora halolimnae
CATAACTTTCTACTATGTAATAGAAAAAGTCTATATCTGTTACTTGTCCACCTAAAGCTTTGGCTTTTTTATATGCAAATATGTCCTTTGTTGCTGTATATGGTATATCCTCTGGTATTGTTACACTATCACCCTTTGGCATACCAAAGTGAAATCTTATTCCATCTTTTAGTATATTACATGCTAAAAAAGGTTCTTATTCATGTTTCTTCTTTAGACTGTAGTCAGTTGGTAATTACACACAACTATTT
Source organism: Dethiothermospora halolimnae (assembly GCF_037577855.1). NCBI lineage: Bacteria > Bacillati > Bacillota > Tissierellia > Tissierellales > Thermohalobacteraceae > Dethiothermospora > Dethiothermospora halolimnae. Next base: position 252 of record NZ_JBAKFX010000122.1, read on the forward strand.
ACAGTCCCATTTATGCAGTAAATTTATACTATCTTAATAAGCTAAATTTGTAATCATTTCGTTGAACTTATTTTACCATTAATAATTTTTATCACTATACAGTAAAAAACATATTTTTTCCCAAGTTAGAATAGTTATGTCTAAATTTAAATAATTATTCTTTAGATTCATGTAACATTAATAATAAATCATTAAAAGAATCGCATAAATGTTTCGTAGCTGCTTGTTTATTATTGAATGCTTTTTCATGTTGCCAAAATACTATAGTTGGTTGCTCATTATTTCTGTAGTCAAAACATATTAAGTTTCCAAATGGATCTTCAGCAAATGGAATTACTCTTTCAATCAATCGATCTTTAACATCATTATAAGTTTCTATGATGTTACTTACATCTTCTTCGTCTAAACTCAATAAATTATTAAATACTTCTTCATTTCCATTCAACGTAAATCTATTGGGTTTAGGATAACCACCATCATTTTTCAGTATACATTCAACATAGTCTTTGGGGAACTTAATACCAAAAATAGTTTCTACTTTCAAAACAATAGTCATTTCAACACCTTGATTTTCACATATCCATCTTATATTATTACTCATAATAAATCCTCCTCTATTTATTTCCTGGTCCCCAGATACTAAATCCTCCATTATGACCAGTTTTTCTATGCAATTTTCTATCGACTAACTGCATTAAGCCCACTTCTTGATGATGATGCCATGTAAATCTCTTAGGTAATCCACCATCTTTAAATATTTCAATTTCTACTTTTGTAAAATTGCTTCTAAGCTTAGAATCTTTAACTATATCTTGATATAATGCTTTACTTGCTCTATCAAAATGAGTTCCTCTTGATTTTAAGTAATCAGATGGGTCTAATTTCATTTGATATTTAGATTCAAATATAGGGAACCCTTTCATATCAAATTTAACACCTGAAACTGGATGAGTCTTACCAACCATATTTAGCCTCCCATTATCTTCACCAGTCCCCTCAGTAGACTTCCCACTACCAGAATCCTTCTTAACTGTTTTCTTTTTCTTTCCATTTGGATCTGAAGCAAATCTACCTTTTTCATCTCTCCAGTGTCCACTGTCCTTATCGTAAGAGATTTTACTACCTCCACCAGAGGACTTATTCATTGTACTACTCTTACTATAGGAAATATTATTAGAAGCTCCTCCACCTACTGTGCCCAGAGCCAAGCGATTGTTATTACCTATAGCATTATTAATTGTCTCTGACATGCTATCGACTATTCTTTTACTGCTTCTTTCTATTGCATCCATTCCTTTGTTGCCTACATCTACTATATGATCTAGTGCTTGTTTTGGATGTTCTATAACTTTCTTTGCTCTATCTACACTTTCCCCTACAAAATTACCTATCTGTTTCTTTCCTTTTGTTAGCCAATCTCCTACTTCTTCTCTACCTTTTTTAGTGAATACTTTTCTTGCACCCTTTGGTACAAACTCAAAGACACCGGAAAGCCCTACTGTAAATAATCCATCTGTTAAGGCTTCTTTTACACTTATCCCTTCACCTGTAGTTATCAAATCTATAGTTTGACTTATAAAACTTTCTGTTACTCCTTCTAGGCCATCTATTCCTAGTCTTGCAAGTAAAGATTTTGAAGCTGCTATTGGACCAAATATAGCTCCTGTTATGGCTCCCAGGACAGAATCTTTAGCTCCTATATAGGCATATTCACTAAAATCACTTACTTCTCCCCTTCTTATATCCGACACTGCTTTACTTCCTACAGCTATTGTACCACTTATCGCCCCAAATTTTACAACTGCTCCTACTACTGCTGCTCCTGCTCCAAATGTTGAAGCTGTTAAAGCTACTGCCGCTGTTGCTGCTGCTACCACCAATAATGCTTTTCCTACATTTTTAAATAGTTTACCCCAACTAAATCCAGGTGGCTCCACTTCCTTAGGTGCATCATCAAACTTTGCAAAGGTAGTAGCATCCCTTCCCTTTAACAATACATTCTCTGATAAAAAGTGAAACTCACTTTCCACTGTAAAACCATTACTCTTTTTACTTCTACTGACTATTATCTGGCTAGTGGCTTTTATCCTTATACTCTTTGGAGTATATAAGGATATATTATCCTTTGCCCTTAGTATTATCTTTTTGTAGCTTGATATCTCTACTCCTGTGTCATCATTTATTGCTATCTGTAGTGGATTGTTAAAGTTTCCTACTATATTTATTGCTTTAGGGGTTATTTCCCATTGGTTTTTATGTTCTGTTTCAAAGTATCGTATTTCTGGGTTGGCTGTCTTTTTACAGGTGTCTCCATTTTTACGGACACTTTCTATTACCTTTCCATCCTTTTCTTCAGATGTTGGGAGATATAGGCTGGCATAGGTTTCTAGCTTTGGCATACAGTACATTACATTTCCTGTTCTAGGGGCAAAGGGAAACCAATATGCCTTATTCTTTGGTTGCTTTTCATCTATATTTAGATGAAGCTTTACCAGTTCTTCTTTAGTGTCTAGTACTTTTCCCTCTAGGGATAGTCCATTTAATTTATCGTTATATATTTGTCTTTGGTATATGCCCTTTTCCCTTGATAGCTTGTACTTAAATGTTACAGTACTTTTTATTATTTCTGCCTTTACTTCACTTATTATTAGACTCTTTC
>NZ_JBAKFX010000123.1:0-2859 GCF_037577855.1 Dethiothermospora halolimnae
TTGTTCAAACAGCCCCAGCAGTAAGGGCAGCCCTAGGGGAAGAGTTTGGATATGAAATAGGAACTAGGGTAACAGGAAAAATGGTTGCATCTTTAAAAAGACTAGGTTTTGATAAAGTATTTGATACAGTGTTTGGAGCAGACTTAACAATAATGGAAGAGGGTCATGAACTTTTAGATAGACTAGAAAATGGTGGAAAACTTCCAATGATAACATCATGTTCGCCGGGATGGATTAAGTTTTGTGAACATAACTATCCAGAATTAATAGATAACTTATCAAGTTGTAAATCACCACAACAAATGACGGGAGCCATAATAAAGAGCTATTATGCTAAGATAAATAATATAGATCCTAAAGATATAGTATCGGTATCTGTAATGCCATGTATAGCTAAGAAATTTGAAATAGGAAGAGAAGGCATGGAAGAAGATGTTGATTATGTTATAACCACTAGGGAACTTGCAAGAATGATTAAGGAAGCTAGAGTAGACTTTAATGAATTGGAAGATGAAGAATTTGATCAGGTATTAGGAGAAACTACAGGAGCTGGGGTAATCTTCGGAGCAACAGGTGGAGTTATGGAGGCTGCCCTTAGGACGGTATCGGAAGTAGTTTTAGGTGAAGAATTAGATAAAATACAGTATGATGAAGTTAGGGGAACAGCAGGAATTAAAGAGGCAGAAATAGAACTTGGAGATACAACTGTAAAGATAGCTGTAGCAAATGGAACGGGAAATGCTAGAAAACTTATGGAAAAAATTAAAAGTGGAGAAGCAGACTATCACTTTATAGAAATAATGGGATGTGAAGGTGGTTGTGTAACCGGTGGAGGTCAACCTCACCTAAGTGCTAAGGATAGAATGACTAAAGATGTGAAAACTTTAAGAGCGAAAGCCCTTTATGATGAAGACGAAGCTAAAGCTATAAGAAAATCCCATGAAAATCCAGAGATAAAGAAACTATATAGTGACTTTTTAGAAAAACCAAATAGTCACAAGGCCCATGAGTTGCTTCATACTGGTTATGTAAAAAGAGGTAGAATATAGAGCAAAGTGCAGGATTCAAGGAGCAGAGAGAAAGGATTGGCTAAAAGCCAATCCTTTATTTTTTCTACTCTACACTTTTCACCCTGCACCATTCTTTTTAATCTCTTAAATATGGAGGGATAACCAGTTGTTGCCCAGGGTAGATTACGTCTGGGTTTGGAAGGTAGTTAAAGTCTAGTATTACATCTATTTTGGCATTATATTCTTTGGCAATAGCATATAGTGTATCACCTGGTTTTACGGTGTATATTATGGCTTCTGGTGGAGAGTAAGGGATTATTAGATTTTGTCCAGGATATAGCATATTTGGATTTGGGATATAATTAAAAACTAATATATTTGATATAGTGGTGTTAAATCTATCAGCTATATTATATAAAGTATCTCCAGGCTCCACAGTATAGGTGAAAGTTCCCAAAGGAGCTTTAGGTAAACTTGGATAAAAACTGTACATATAAACACTCCTTTAAAATGTATTTACTATAGTATATTCTATGATTAATTATGCTGTGAAAAATAATACAGATATTAGGGAAGAGTTGAAAAGTGTTAAAAAAATGTCGAAATTGAAATTTTCAGAATATTAATATATAATTAGCTAGTAGAATTAACACATATAATAAAATAATAATATTTGATATAATACCATGATGGATTAGTTAAGGAGGTAGAGATGTGGAATTTAAGTTTGATTTTGATGTAAACAAAGAGAATATAGAGATGTTAAAAGAAATTATTAAAGAAAATGAAAATAAAAAAGGGGCATTAATGCCTGTACTTCATAAAGCACAAAAAATATTCGGATATCTTCCAATAGAAGTTCAGAGTATTATATCCGAAGGATTAAACATACCCCTATCAGAGATATATGGTGTAGTAACTTTTTATGCCCAGTTTTCACTAATACCAAAGGGAAAATACGAAATAGGGGTTTGTTTAGGGACAGCCTGTTATGTTAAAGGGGCTCAAGATATTATAGACAAAATAAAAGACCAACTGGGAGTAGAAATTGGAGGTACAACTAAGGATAGGAAATTTTCCCTTGAAGCTACTAGATGTATAGGAGCCTGTGGACTAGCTCCAGTTATGACTGTAAATGAAGATGTTTATGGAAAATTAGATGTAAGTGAGATAGATGATATCATAGAAAAATATAAAGGTTAATAATGGGGAGGTGTATTAAATGAAATCTCTAGAGGAGCTAAAAAAGATTAGAGAAGCATCCCTTAATAAGGTTACATTAAGGGGAGAAAGAAAGGGAACAAGAATAGTAGTGGGAATGGCAACTTGTGGGATATCTGCAGGTGCTAGGTCTGTTTTAATGGTTTTACTTGAAGAGACTAAGAAAAGAAATTTAGGGGATGTTACCGTTATTCAAACGGGATGTATAGGAATATGTGACCTAGAGCCTATAGTTGAAGTGTACAAGCCTGGGGAAGAAAAGGTAACATACGTGAAAATGACAGAGGATAAAGCTAAGAAAGTAATAGCAGAACATATAGTTAATGGAAATGTAGTTACTGATTATACAATAGGAAAAGAAAGATAACTATTTAAGCAGGTAGGGAGGTTAGTTTAATGAATATATATAGATCACATGTATTAATATGTGGAGGTACAGGATGTACCTCATCAAAGTCAGATAAAATACAGGATAAGTTTGAAAAATTATTAAAAGAGAAGGATTTAGATAATGAAATTAAAGTTGTAAGAACAGGGTGTTTTGGACTTTGTGAGGCAGGACCTATAGCCATAGTATATCCAGAGGGATCATTCTATAGCCACTTAAAAGTAGATGATGTGGAAACAA
>NZ_JBAKFX010000124.1:0-2676 GCF_037577855.1 Dethiothermospora halolimnae
CCCCATCGGTAGAAGTTAATACTGTTCCATTTGATTCTACTGCTACATATTGTCCATTTCCATAAGCTAATGTATATGCTCCTGTTGGAATTGTAGATTTTGTTTCTGTTATTACCATTTCCTCTGCAAAAGCACTAAAAGAAACTAAGTTAATTATTATGCTTAAAACTATTATAAACATTATATATTTTTTCATTTTCATAAAATTTTCCTCCTTTTTTATTGTTTTATTTTTACTTTATATCCGAATGTTTTTTCTATAAAACTAGGCTTCATGTAGCTTGTCCCATCTTTAATTATTACTAAATTATCTTTGTCTTTAAATTTACCAAGCGGTGTATAACAAGTTTTGGTATCTGGATCATAGAAAATAAAGAAACCTTCTCTTAGCCCTGCATCTATTGTAATTGTTATATATTTATTTTCTTTATCCCAAAATGTATAATGTCCTATTTTGTCGAATGTCTCTTTTAAAGGTATATACACGTTATTGTCTTTAGTAATTATATTAGTCTTAACTTCTGTTTTATCTATTTTTAATGTTATCTCTTCTGCTTCTGCTAAAACTGTAATACTTGTAGTAAATATTAATAATACTACTAATGCTAAAATAGATTTTTTCATAACACATTCCTCCTTTCATTTTGTTATTATTATATTTTATTAAAATATAACCAAAGTATAACCCAAATGTTAAAAAAGTTTGTTCTAGCACGTATTAAAAAAAGCCCTATTTTTAGGGCTTTCTAGTCTCTAAATCGTCTTCTTATATTCTTGTTATCTTTATTGTTTATTTTTCTAATTTTGCTGATAGAAATAATATTATCTTCTTCTTTTGTTTTGTTATTTTTGTTCTTTCTATCTTTGATAGGTGGTGGAATTACTATATCATCATCTTCTTCTATATATCTAGTTTCTGTGTCTCCTAAAAGATTACATTCTTGTACTTGTAGTAGCTCTTCTTCTTCTTCAACTGCTTCATTCCATATTTTAAATAATTTATCATACTTAGTTTTGTGATTAAAATGATAGTCTATTTGTATAGTTAGAAACAGTGTTCCAAAGGCAATTAGATGTGCAAAGTAATTACTAGCATATTCTATATAAAATTGATTAGAATTATAATCTTCTCCTATAAGGAAAAGTGCTAATAAGAAAAAACATTTTTTTACTATTCCATTTGTTAGAAGGGCATTTATAGGTGTATAATAAATATTTCTTTTCTTAGTTATATCTATTATTCCCTGCACTCCTAGATGATTTGTACTCCAATAGTAAATTGTACCGTAAATTATAGACAATATTGTACCACTAACAAGAGTATGGAAATAAAAATTATCTACATTCCATAAACTGTAGTAGCCGACAAGTCCTATTAGTGTTAAAATAAAAGACATTTTGTTCTCTATTCCACTTATTATAAATAATTCTCTATTAAATGTATTCTCTACTTTCTTTTTTTTATTATTAATTTCTTCTTGCTTAGATAACTCTTTATTAAATTTAAAATTAAATGGATTATATAATTTTAGCATAACACATTCCTCCTTTCATTTTGTTATATTATATTTTATGTATTTTTTATTTTTTTATAACTTTATAAACGTTATATAACCTAGTAATTTCAACACTTATAATTAATTATTAAATCTACTTTTATGGTAGCAAAATAATATTAACTTAGCAACTAAATAACTATTTAAACCCTATATAAGCCTTTTAAGGTTATTTGTTTTATTAATAATACCATAAGCCCTTTAATTGTTTTAAAGCCCTTATAATTAAAATATAAGCCTTGTCATTTATCTAAATAGTTTAAATAGTTTAAATTGTTGTATTTTAATTATAAATTTAGTTATTGTTAGCTGAATAAAAATATTAGCTTTGGCCACTCCTTGTCCATTAAAGAATTAATTTGTTTAGTTTCTTTATTCTATATACTAATTAGAATACTTCTTTAGATTATTATAATTCCTTGTATAATTGTCTTTTTTTAATGACACTACCTTCCTCTTTTTTAATGATTAAATAAATCCTTTGATGTTCCTATAAGAATACTTGTTAATATATTTACTTCTATTCTCTAGTTAAATTAATAATAAATATTTACTTATCTTCTTTAAAATATATTAACTCGATTCTCTTCTTTAATAAAATAAAAATATTATTAGTTTTTAGGAACATCTTTAAACTTAGATTCATTTATTGGTCAACATTAAATATATTAATAAATAGGCTCTAACTTACTTTATTAGTAAGGTTTATGGATTATATTAGCTTTTAAAACCTGCAAGAAATTAAATTATTTTTTTACAAAACTTTATTTTAGAAGGGTAAATCATCGGTCAAATCATTTAAATCTAATTTTTTAGGAGTAATAATCTTGAAATTACCTTCATATTCTATATCTTCTTCTTGGGTGCTAAATACCTTTTTAATTGTATTACCATGTTTTTTATTATCTTCATTATTTTTAGACTTTGGAGCTTGGAATACACTATCTGCTATATCTGTCCCTAATACTCTACTAATACTTTGTTTAGTTAAATTTCTAATAGATACTTCATTCTCTATTAATTTTTTAGCTCTCTTATTAACTTCTTTAAAGTCAATGTTGGATAGGGATAAATAGTTAATGTCAAAAATTTGATCATTCTCATACTCCATTTCGCAAGG
>NZ_JBAKFX010000125.1:0-2675 GCF_037577855.1 Dethiothermospora halolimnae
CCCCATCGGTAGAAGTTAATACTGTTCCATTTGATTCTACTGCTACATATTGTCCATTTCCATAAGCTAATGTATATGCTCCTGTTGGAATTGTAGATTTTGTTTCTGTTATTACCATTTCCTCTGCGAAAGCACTAAAAGAAACTAAGTTAATTAATATGCTTAAAACTGTTATAAACATTATATGTTTTTTTATTTTCATAAAATTTTCCTCCTTTTTTATTGTTTTATTTTTACACTGTAGCCAAATGTTTTTTTAATAAATTCTGGTTTCATATAACTTGTACCATTTTGGACTATTACTAAATTATCTTCGTCTTTAAATTTACCAAGCGGTGTATAACAAGTTTTGGTATCTGGACTATAGAAAATAAAGAAACCTTCTCTTAGCCCTGCATCTATTGTAATTGTTATATATTTATTTTCTTTATCCCAAAATGTATAATGTCCTATTTTGTCGAATGTCTCTTTTAAAGGTATATACACGTTATTGTCTTTAGTAATTATATTAGTCTTAACTTCTGTTTTATCTATTTTTAATGTTATCTCTTCTGCTTCTGCTAAAACTGTAATACTTGTAGTAAATATTAATAATACTACTAATGCTAAAATAGATTTTTTCACAACACATTCCTCCTTTCATTTTATTATTATTATATTTTATTAAAATATAACCAAAATATAACCCAAATGTTAAAGAAGTTTGTTCTAGCACGTATTAAAAAAAGCCCTAAAAATAGGGCTTTCTAGTCTCTAAATCTTCTTCTTATATTCTTGTTATCTTTGTTATTTATTTTTCTAATTTTATCAATAGAAATAATATTATTATCTTCTTCTTTCGTTTTATTTTTTTTGTTCTTTAGATCTTTAATAGGTGGTGGAATTACTATATCATCTTCTTTTATATATTTAGTTTCTGTATCTCCTAAGAGATTACATTCTTGTGCTTGTAGTAGCTTTTGTTCTTCTAAAACTGCTTCATCCCACATTTTAAATAATTTGTTATACTTGTTTTTATGATTAAAATGATAGTCTATTTGTATGGTTAAGAATATTAAAATGAATGCTGTAAGATGAGCTAGGTAATTACTAGCATACCCCATATAAAATTGATTAGAATTATAATCTTCTCCAATTAAGAATAGTACCAGTAAGAAGAATATTTTCTTTACTATACCATTTGTCAAAAGGGCATTTATAGGTGTATAATAAATATTTCTTTTCTTAGTTATATCTACAACCCCTTGCACTCCCAAATGGTTTGTAGTCCAGTAGTAAATAGTACCGTAAATTATAGATAAAATAGTACCACTAACAAGAGTATGGAAATAAAAATCACTTGCATTCCATAAACTGTAATAGCCAACAAGACCTGTTATTATTAAAATGAATATCATTTTGTTTTCTATTCCAGATATTATATATAGCTCTCTATTAAATGTATCCTCTACTTTCTTTTTTTTATTATTAATTTCTTCTTGTTTGCTTAATTGCTTATTAAATTTAAAATTAAATGGATTATATAACTTTATCACAACACATTCCTCCTTTCATTTTCTTATTATTATATTTTATGTATTTTTTATTTTTTTATAACTTTATAAACGTTATATAACCTAGTAATTACAACACTTATAATTAATTATTAAATCTACTTTTATAGTAGCAAAATAATATTGACTTAGCAACTAAATAACTATTAAAATGCCATATAAGCCTTTTAACACTATTTATTTTATTAATAGTCCCATAAGCCCTTTAATCGTTTTAAAGCCTTTACAATTAAAATATAAGCCTTGTTATTTGTCTAAATAGTTTGAATTATTGTATTATAATTTCTAAATTTAGTTATTATTAGATAAATAAAAATATTAGCTTTAGCCACTTCTTGTCCATTAAAACATTAATTTGTTTAGTTTCCTTATTCTATATACTATTACTAATTAGAATACTTCTTTTAATTATTATAATTACTTGTATAGTAGTCTTTTTTTAATGACACTACCTTCCTCTTTTAATTTGTTTAAAAATAATCTTTTGATGTTCCTAATAAGAATACTTGTTAATATATTTACTTTCTTCTCTAGTTAGATTAATAATAAATATTTACTTATCTTCTTTAAAATATATTAACTCCATTCTCTTATTTAATAAAATAAAAATATTATTAGTTTTTAGGAACATCTTTAACTTAGATTCATTTATTGGTCAACATTAAATGAATTAATAAATAGGCTCTAACTTACTTTATTAGTAAGGTTTATGGATTATATTAGCTTTTAAAACCTGCAAGAAATTAAATTATTTTTTTACAAAACTTTATTTTAGAAGGGTAAATCATCGGGCAAATCATTTAAATCTAATTTTTTAGGAGTAATCACCTTAAAATTGCCTTGATATTCTATATCTACTTCTGGGGTACTAAACTCCTTTTTAACTGTATTATCATATTTTCTATTATCTTCATTATTTTTAGACTTTGGAGCTTGGAATACACTATCTGCTATATCTGTCCCTAATACTCTACTAATACTTTCTTTAGTTAAACTTCTAATAGATACTTCATTCTCTATTAATTTTTTAGCTCTCTTATTAACTTCTTTAAAGTCAATGTTGGATAGGGATAAATAGTTAATGTCAAAAATTTGATCATTCTCATACTCCATTTCGCAAGG
>NZ_JBAKFX010000126.1:0-2559 GCF_037577855.1 Dethiothermospora halolimnae
CAAATTTTACAACTGCTCCTACTACTGCTGCTCCTGCTCCAAATGTTGAAGCTGTTAAAGCTACTGCCGCTGTTGCTGCTGCTACCACCAATAATGCTTTTCCTACATTTTTAAATAGTTTACCCCAGCTAAATCCAGGTGGCTCTACCTCCTTAGGTGCATCATCAAACTTTGCAAAGGTAGTAGCATCCCTTCCCCTTAACAATACATTCTCTGATAAAAAGTGAAACTCACTTTCTACTGTAAAACCATTACTCTTTTTACTTCTACTGACTATTATCTGGCTAGTGGCTTTTATCCTTATACTCTTTGGAGTATATAAGGATATATCATCCTTTGCCCTTAGTATTATCTTTTTATAGCTTGATATCTCTACTCCTGTGTCATCATTTATGGCTATCTGTAGTGGATTATTAAAGTTTCCTACTATATTTATTGCTTTAGGGGTTATTTCCCATTGGTTTTTATGTTCTGTTTCAAAGTATCGTATTTCTGGGTTCGCTGTCTTTTTACAGGTGTCTCCATTTTTACGGACACTTTCTATTACCTTTCCATCCTTTTCTTCAGATGTGGGAAGATATAGGCTGGCATAGGTTTCTAGCTTTGGCATACAGTACATTACATTTCCTGTTCTAGGGGCAAAGGGAAACCAATATGCCTTATCCTTTGGTTGCTTTTCATCTATATTTAGATGAAGCTTTACCAGTTCTTCTTTAGTGTCTAGTACTTTTCCCTCTAAAGACAGTCCATTTAATTTATCGTTATATATTTGTCTTTGGTATATTCCCTTTTCCCTTGATAGCTTGTACTTAAATGTTACAGTACTTTTTATTATTTTTGCCTTTACTTCACTTATTATTAGACTCTTTCCTTTAAATGTTACTTTGTCTCCTATATTGTACCTTTCATAACTTTCTAATATGTATTAGAAAAAGTCTATATCTGTATTTCCTTCAAATCAAGCCCTTGAGAAGATGCTTTACTTATCAGCTCAAAATGTAATGAAGAAGTGGACTCAGCGCTATAGAAACTGGGAGTTAGTTCTTAATCAATTAATGATTATCTTTAAAGATAGAATAAAACCATATATTCTATAGAGAAGTCATTTTAACCTATTCAAATTAGCATATAGCTTTATTAAACTAAATATAGTCGCAGACTTCTATATTTTTAAGACACACTTCCCTATTATAGTAATTATTGCTAAAATTATAAGATTTTATGAATACAACCTTACAACTTTGGCAATTCTATAAACGAAGTCAATACAAATTAAATTGATTTACAATTGAATTAATTATTGTCAGAAGGGAAATGTTTTATTTCCTAAAGCACAAAGTTATTTACAGACTCCACAACCATTTACAATCCCACTCCTTTTACTACATATACTACCTTACAACAAAGGATAAGACCTTATTATATATAATATACTTTATTCTTCAATCTCCTCTATATATTCTAAAAATAAATCTTGCAACTCATTATCCGTATCAATATTATCTAAATACAATTTAGGTTCAGTATCACATCCATTAAGTGTACTACTTCCATCAATTATCCCTAACATACTTGAAATAGTATCTATCATTACTAATTCTATGACTCCCATTAATTCTTCCTTCTTATCTTCGGTTAGATTACCATAAAGCTGTAATGCACTTATCCAATACTTGTCAGTAACATCCTCTATATTGGTATTATCGAGTAGCTCTTTGTATTCGTTCTTTCCTTCTTGAACTATAGTTTTGTAAAGACTTCTAATGAAAATTTCCTTCATTCTACTTCCTCATTTCTTTATATAGTTTTTTATTCATCTCAATTAATTCTTGCAATTTAGAATTTGGAATATCAGGATAAACTCTTCTCAATTCCATTATATCTCTTGTAAGCAATTGTCTTGCATTGGTTATTCCTTTAGTGCTTCTCGAAACTATTCCTCTGACTGGATGCCTTTTTGTATGCCCTATTCTAGGAACATTTATTGCTGGTGCAGTCATAGAGTCATAACCTTCAACTAACTTTTTCATAGCTGCTTTTTGTCCTGCATGATGTGCATCAAGACCTTTAACTCCTTTTATATCTTTATAAGCACCGACTTGGTATTTAGCATTACCCGTCCCCTTAGTAGACTTAGAAACAGGAACATCTAAATCTCCACCGCCAATATAATCTATTTCAGTAGGACTCTTTAATGTACCATATTCCTTTACAATCTTATAATTTTTACCCGTCCTAACAAGTCTATCTATTTGTTTTTGACCTGCTCCAAACAAACTTGCTGCATATACACTATTATCTCCTGATTTTTTCCAAACGTCATAGAATAGAGCGCCTTCTTCCTTTGTCTTTTTCATAACTTTCTTTGCTCTATCTACACTTTCCTCTACAAAATTACCTATCTGTTTCTTTCCTTTTGTTAGCCAATCGCCTACTTCTTCTCTACCTTTTTTAGTGAATACTTTTCTTGCACCCTTTGGTACAAACTCAAAGACACCAGAAAGCCCTACTGTAAATAATCCATCTGTTAAGGCTTCTTTTACACTTATCCCTTCACCT
>NZ_JBAKFX010000127.1:0-2547 GCF_037577855.1 Dethiothermospora halolimnae
GCCAAAACCTTAAGGTTTTGGCCCTCTATTAATTATTATAATATCTTTATTTATATTATTCTACTCATATTGATCTAATATAGATTTAGCCATATTAATTAACTCCTTTTCTCCAATAACTCCTTTTCCCGATATACTATAAAGTACAGTATCAGTTTCCCAGTCAATATTTCTACCTCCAACTATTATAGCATCTATACCATTAATTTTGACTGATTTAATTTCTGACTCTGTAGATAATATATATGCTGTTTCTTCATCGGAAAACCGCTGTTGCATAAAAATTTCTTTTCCTGTTTTATCATTTTTAAAAAATATATCTATATATTTCGTATCCTTTACGGCTTTATTTTTTTCCTTATAAAATTCTGCCCTGTTAAACTTATACCCCTTTGGCAAATAGTTAGGTAGTATAACATTAAAACAAGTATATTTATTTAATTCTTCAGTGTCCCTAACTATTAATTTTTCTATATCTGTGTCTATATCCTGTTCCTTTTTAGTTTTATTTTTAAACTCTTCCGTTAGGTCTATATCTTTATCCATAGGTTCTGTCTGCTCTACAACTATACCTCCTAAGGATATTCTATTAATTACCTTTTCTATAAAATCCTTAGCAAAGGATGTTTGCATAAAGGATATACCTATAACACACACTAAAGCCACCACAATAGCCGGTCTCTTCATTTTATTTATTTTCTTCATAATACCCTCTCCTTTATAATTATTAACAACTTTATTTTTGATATCTTTCTTATTGCTGTTTAAGCTATAATCTTTATCTATCAAAGTTTTGCTTAGATTCAAAAGCTCATCATATTCCTTTGAATCTGATTTATCCTCTTTCTCTATACCATTTAAATAGTTATCAATTTCTTTAGAAAACTTATCTTCGATACTTTTTTTACTCATATTCCCCCTCCTTTTCCATTTCAGCCTTTAGTTTTTTCATTGAACGATAAAGTATTACTCCCACATTAGTTTCAGTAATATCTAATAATCTAGCTATCTCTTTATTTTTTAAGTTCCCTCCAAATTTAAAGGCTATAATATTCCTTCCCCTAGAATCTAAAATATCCATAGCTTTTAAAATCTCATCTTTAGACTCCTCTTTTACTATAATCTCTTCCGGTCCCTTTTCCTTAGATATTAATTCCTTAATTTTATCAATGGAAAATATACTCCGTTTTTTAGACTTTCTGTAATGATCTTTTACAATGTTTCTAGCTATAGCAAATAACCATACTTCAAAGGGTGATTTGTTTTTAGAGTATGTATTTATTTTAGACATTACCTTTTCAAAAACTCCACTGGTTAAGTCTTCTGCAATATATATATTATTAACCCTATAATATATATAGTTATAAACCCGCTTATAATAGTTTTCAAATATATAGGTAAATTCCCTCTCTGTATATATCTCTTCCTTTGCTTCTTGCTTATTTAAACCATCCGTTAAAATAACCTCCTCCATATTTTAAATCCCTCCCTTCAAAACTTCTATTACTTAGCTAAGTAGTTTCACATGTTAATACGTATATCCTTTAATTTCATTACATATATTTTTATATTTTTTTAATTTACTTTTTATAAACAATAAACAGCTAAAGAACTAAAAAAGATACCAACTTTTAGTTGGTATCTTTTTTAGTTCTTTTATTTACTTCTCCATCCATTAATCCCATCAACTCTTTAAAATATTTACCGAACTTTTCATTCCATCTATTTCTGGGATAAGGTAAGTCTATCTTAAAATCCCCTATAATTTCTCCTGGTCTACTACTCATAACAATAATTCTTGTTCCTAAAAAAACTGCTTCTTCCACACTATGGGTTACAAATACTATAGTTCTTTTATCTTCTAACCAAAAATTTATTAAATCTTTTTGCATCTTAAATCTAGTATGGGCATCAAGGGCACCAAAAGGCTCATCCATGTATAATATCTTAGGTGAATTAGCAATAGCCCTAGCTATAGCAGCCCTCTGTTTCATACCACCAGATAACTCATAGGGAAAACTATCATTAAACCCTTCTAATCCAAATCTTTTCAATATATTTTCTACAACTTCATATCTTTTCTTTTTAGATATCCTTCTCAGCTCAAGTCCAAATGCTACATTATCTATTATATTTCTCCAGGGCATGAGAGAATACTCTTGAAAAACCATTCCTGCTTCCTTTATTGGCTCTTTTAATTCCTTTCCCATAACATCTATTCTTCCTTCACTGGGGTTTATAAGCCCAGCCATAAGTCTTAGTAACGTTGATTTTCCCGATCCACTTGGTCCTATTAAACATACAAATTCTTGTTCTTTTATTTCTAGGTTAATATTATTAAGTGCATCAACCTTTTGCTTTTTCTCTGATATAAATGTTTTTTTCAACTGCTTAATTTCAATAATGTTTTCCATAATAATCCTCCTCGTATAATATAGTTAGAACATTTGATAGAAAATAAAGTTCTTTTCTACCGAACATTCTCACTAAAAATAACTTCAATATTCATATTCTTAAATAACCTTTTAATACAAAACTTATCTTATT
>NZ_JBAKFX010000128.1:0-2541 GCF_037577855.1 Dethiothermospora halolimnae
AATAATTTTTCAGCCATTTATTCTCCCCCCTTTATTGTCTTAATTTAGGATCTAGTGCATCCCTTAAACCATCACCGAACAATGTAAACGCAAGCATTAATATACTTATTACTAAGGCTGGAAAAGCCAATTGATAGGGATGAACTAATAACATTTGAGTACCTGCCTGAGATAATGAACCTAAGCTGGCCTTTGGTACAGGAATACCCATACCTATATAACTTAAGAATGCCTCTCCAAATATGGCTCCTGGTATTCTAAAAGTAACAGATACTATTAATACCCCCATTGTATTTGGCACTAAGTGTTTTAATATTATTCTCCCTGTATCTGAACCAAGGGTTCTGGCAGCCATAACATATTCCATTTCTTTAAGCTGTAAAACCTGACCCCTAACCATACGGGCAGCTCCTACCCAACCAGTTAAGGTCATGGCAATAATTATTGTTTTAATCCCTGAACCTAAAACAGTCATAAGCATTATAACCCTGATTAGATATGGTATAGAACCTAATATCTCACAAAAACGCATCATAATCATATCAGTTCTTCCACCTATATATCCTGAAACACCACCGTATAATATACCTAATATAATATTAACAAAGGCAACGGTAAAACCTATAAATAATGATACCCTAGCACCCTTCCATACCCTAGTCCAAAGATCTCTACCTATTTCATCGGTGCCAAACCAATAGGTTGAATTTGGTTCAGTATTACCTAGCATTAAGTCTTGTTCATTAAACTTAAACTCATTCATAAATGGTCCTACAAATGCCATTATTGCTAAAAGAATTAATATCCCTAAAGCTATCATAGCCATTTTATTCCCTTTAAGTCTTCTCCAAGCATCTTGCCAGTAAGTCATACTTGGCCTATTTATAGTTTGAGCTTTGGTTAAATCTTTACCTATGGTTTTAAATTTTTCTTTACTTAATTCAGCCATTTTTTTATCCCCCCTTATTTATCTATTCTAATTCTTGGATCTACTACCCCATAAAGCATATCACTTATGAAGTAACCTACAACTACTACTATTGACGTAAATAGGGTTGTACCAAGTATCATTGTATAATCATATTGCTGAACACTATCAACAAAAAATTTACCTATCCCGGGAACTGCAAATATACTCTCTATAACAAATGAACCTACAACTGCCCCTGCAAGGGTCGGCCCAAAGAAAGTTATAATCGGTACACTAGCATTTCTAATAACGTGTTTAACTACAACTGTAAAGTGGGATAATCCCTTTGATTTAGCAGTAACAACATAATCTGAACCCATAACCTCTATCATTGATGTCTTCATATATCTTGCATAACTTGCTATATATCCTGTGGCCAATGATATTATTGGTAATATCATATGCTTAGGTCCTTCCCAACCGGCAACAGGTAGTATTTCCCATTTCACTGCAAAGAAATATTGGTATAATGACGCAAACACAAAACTAGGTACTGAGATACCTATAACAACTAATATAATTACAAAATAATCGAAAAAACCTTTGTTATTAAGTGCTGCTATAACACCTAATGTTACCCCTGCAAACACACCTAAAGCCATTGAAATAATACCAACTTTAGCTGAAGCTGGTAATCCATCAGCCAACATTTTGTTAACAGTTCTTGTTTTGTACTTAAGGGATAAACCTAAATCTCCCTGTAGTAAATTCTTTAAAAACCTTCCATATTGTTGAATTAATGGTTTATCAAGGCCATACTTCGCTTTTAAGTTTTCTAATACCTCCGGTGGAGTTCCCCTATCACTTGAAAATGGATCTCCCGGAATTGCATGCATTAAAAAGAATGTTATTGTGGCAATTGCCCATATAACAATAAACATATAGATGATTCTTTTAAGTACATATCTTCCCATTAAACAAACACCCCCATAATTTATTTTTTATTTGTTGTATATTAAGAATATACTGAAAATTCTTCTTGTATGCAAGTACTGTATTTATATACATAATTATCCTTAACTTCATGTAGCTTGTTAACTAATTTTTATTAATTATTAATTTTTTGTAACATTTTATTTTTTACAGTATTTTTGTTGAAGTTAATGAAAATACTATAAAATTTTAGTTTAATTAATTCCATTGTAATTTTTGAATTAAATATCTTTAACCCCATCCCATTAATAGGGGACTCACAAATCCCCCCACAACGAAAAGATAGAGCCATTAACAACCGAAAAATGAATTCTGCTCTAGGTTTCAGTACCGTAGTTTTACTATATCCACCGGACAGAGCATGCCCTGTCCCTACAAAAAAACAACAAAGTGGCCTCGGGCCACTTTGCTCCTTATTTATTCTTTATTATCTACTCTCTATTCTTTAAATTAAAGTTATTTAACTAAGTGACACGCCACATAATGTTCTGGTTTAACCTCTTTTAAAATAGGTGCTTCTTTTCTACATATATCCTTTACGTATTTACATCTATTTTGGAACTTACATCCTGGAGGTGTATTTATAGGACTTGGTACATCTCCCTTTAGTATTTCCCTTTCTCTAGTTCTTTCTATCT
>NZ_JBAKFX010000129.1:0-2378 GCF_037577855.1 Dethiothermospora halolimnae
GGGTGATACGGACTTTAGTTTGTTATGCAACCTTATCCAACTATAGACAGCCTCAAATGTGATTCGTATACCTCAGACCGGGATTTTGCCGCCGACTTCCTTCAGATTCCACCTCACGGTGGACACCTTTGTCTTCAGCTAGCACCTATATCACCTTCGGTGTTCGGGACTTTCACCCTATAGACTGTGTCCATGCTGGGCACACATAAAAAAGACCCCTTTAAAGGGGGTCTAAAATCTCAAGTCTCTAATTCCATTTTCCAATTTCTTAATATATTTCTCCGTAGCCTTTCTTGATGACTCCTTAGGTATCTTATCTAAAGCCTCTTTTATAGTTTTTTCTCCTATTTCCCTTAATTCGTCATCACCATAATCTAGTAAAAACTCTTTAAAGGTTATTATGGCATTGGGAAGACATACATTATGGATTTGACCATTTTTCGCAAGGGGCATAAATCTTTCCCCAGTTCTTCCTTCTCTATAACAAGCTGTACAATAACTTGGTATATAGCCGGTTCTACACAAGCTTTTTAATACCTCTATTGGAGAACGATGATCTTCCACTTCAAATTGGGGTTTATCCTTCAACTTATTATCTCCATGTTCCTCAACATACCCTCCAACTCCAGTACACGAACCTGCACTTACCTGAGATATACCTAAAGATAAAATTTCTGCTCTATATTCTGGTGCTTCCCTTGTTGAAAGTATCATTCCTGTATATGGGACCGTTAGTCTTAATACCGCAACTATTTTCTTAAATTCCTCATCGGAAACTAAATATGGAAACCTATCTATATCTACCCCTTCTGCAGCCCTAAGTCTTGGTACAGATATGGTGTGAGGACCTACTCCGTAAGTTTCTTCAAGATGTTCTCCGTGGATTATCATGGCAATTGTTTCATAAACATAATCATAAAGACCATATAAAACTCCTATACCCACATCATCTATACCACCTTGAAAAGCCCTATCCATTGCAGTGGTATGCCAATCATAATTATGTTTAGGTCCTGAAATATGCATTTTTTCATAGGTTGGTCTATGATATGATTCTTGAAATAATATATAGGTTCCTATATCTGCATCCTTTAATCTTTTATAATTTTCCACAGTTGTAGCTGCAATATTAACATTTATCCTTCTAATACTTCCATTATCAAACTTTAAAGAATATATATTCTCTATACATTCAATGATATAATCTAAATCACAGTTAATAGGATCTTCCCCTGCTTCTAGTGCCAATCTTTTATGACCTAGGGATTCCAATATCCTAACCTCTTCTTTTAGTTCCTCCATATTTAATTTTTTTCTTTTTAAACTTTCATTGCAATGTTTATAACCACAATATTCACAATTATTAACACAATAATTACTTACATATAAAGGGGCAAACATAACTATCCGATTTCCATATATACTCTCCTTTATACTTCTAGCGGTTTTGTACATTTCATTTAATGTGTCTTTATCCTCAACATTAAGTAGTACTGCCGCCTCTCTATGACTAAGTCCCTTGGCAGTTTTTGCTTTATCTAGTATTTCCCTCAAATAATCTTTGTCTTTAGCCATTTTCTTTCCAAACTCCATGGAGTCTAATATTTCAGAATCCACAATAAAATCTTCTGCTTTAATATTCATAAAAAAACCTCCCTTTATTTAAATAAAAAAACTTCCAAAAAAGGAAGGAGGTTTAAATATAGTACTATTAGAGTACTATTAATTTATATTTCCTCCCCTTTTACTTAGATACACCTTGTAATTAGGTTAGATCTTTTAGTTAATCCATTATGCCAGTTAAACCAACATAACCGATTGATTGTTAATATTATATCATATTAGGATATATTTATATATACCCCTTTAAATATATTTTATGCCTTTGTTAATGCAGATTTTACACTAACCCCATTTATTCTTCCCAGTTTCCCAGTTAAGGCACTTATTTCATCGGAAGTCCCATCCACAATTATTGATATTACAGATAAATTCTTTTCTTTATAGGGTATCCCCATTCTACCTACTATAATATCTGCGTATTCATGAAGTATCATGTTTACTTCCTTTGCATGGGTAATGTCTTCTATAACTATTCCTACTACTCCTATTCTTTTCATCATAGAACCCTCCTTAAAAATATTTATATTAAAATAATTATAACATAATACAATTATTATAATTATTACTAATTTCGTTATTTATCTCTTAAGTTTTAGTTTATGTATGGATACAGATAGGTTTATTAACTTAATAGAGTAGGAGGTAGATAATTAATTTATCTACCGGCCTCTCACACCACCGTACGTACCGTTCGGTATACGGCGGTTCACTAAGACAATCTGAATTTTTCATACTGTGAAGATAAACTTGTAAAG
>NZ_JBAKFX010000130.1:0-2274 GCF_037577855.1 Dethiothermospora halolimnae
GGTTAGACATTATACTTCTTTTCAAAATTAGTTAACATCTTATCTCATATTTATACGACGCTAGTCGCTTTTAAAAATTTTCGGATGAAAGTTTTGGTTTGAATAAATCTTCATGCGATTCCCGTGCAATATAGTAAAACTACAGTTGACAATTAACAATAAATTTGTTATATTTATTAATAGACTATCGAAAAGATTTGGTGATATATATGGGGAAGAATTCAAAAACAATTGCGACAAATAGAAAAGCTAGACATGACTACTTTATAGAGGAAACCTTCGAAACAGGTATTGTTTTATCTGGAACAGAGGTTAAATCTATAAGACAGGGAAGGGTCAATGTAAAGGAAAGCTATGCCATGGTAGAAAATGGTGAAGTTTTTATACATGGTATGCACATAAGTCCCTATGAACAAGGGAATATTTATAATGTTGATCCCATAAGGAAACGAAAGTTATTACTCCATAAGAGGGAAATAAATAAATTAATAGGTTATGTGACCCAAAAGGGATATTCTTTAGTTCCCCTTAAGGTCTATCTTAAAAATGGGCTTGTTAAGATAGAGTTAGCTACAGCCAAGGGTAAAAAGCTTCATGATAAAAGACAGACTATAGCTAAAAAAGAAGCCAATAGAAGAATTCAAAGACATCTAAGTGAGAAGTATTAGCAATAGGCAATTTGATAACTAAATAATATGGGGGTGAAATTGGTCTCGACGGGGGTATGGAGCCAAGAGTAGCGAGTCGTTGTCGCCAAGCAACGTAAAAAGTGGCACATAAATATAAATGCAGACGATAATTACGCATTAGCTGCCTAATAAAGGTAGCCTCTTATCTCTAGTAGTCCCGCCTATTAGGGAATAAGGGTCATTTAATCTGCGGGGAACTACTATAGGGATGCTCTGACCTATGGTAGACTAATCAGAGCTAGTCAATTAGAAAGTTTGTCGCTGAACGTTCTATGAGATGAAACTTAATACAGTGACTGTACTCGGAGAAGCTCTTGGTGAAGTGCCTTCGGACGTGGGTTCGACTCCCACCACCTCCACCAGATATTAAAAAATCGGATACCTAATGGTATCCGATTTTTTTGAGTTTAAGTTTGAGGTTGAGGATGAGGTTGAGGATATAGATAAAAAGAGAGTTGCTTAAGCAACTCTCTTTTTATCTATAAAATACATGGTCATCTATTCTTTTTACGTAAGTTTTGTTTTTTACAATCCATTCTGCTGAAGCTTTGTCTGGATTGAAAAAGTATGTGGAGTTTCCCACTGGACGCCAGCCCTTTAAGGCATCTTTAGCAGCATTTATACTCTCTTGTGATGGATTATTGTAGATAGTACCATCTGCTACGGGGCTAAACTGTGGAATCCCTTTATAGTATTCAAAGATAACTTCTTTTATACTATTGGGAAATGAAGATGATTTAACTCTATTTAGGACAACATTTCCAACGGCTACCTTTCCTGTATAGGACTCTCCCCCAGCTTCCGAATGTACTATTCTTGAAAGCCAGTAAAGATCTTTTGAATAATTATTACTAGTGTTTAGTGATGCTTTAGAAACATTAGCTGAATATAAGGTTGATTGTGTTTCAGGTCCAGCTATACCATCAATAAGAAGATTATTTGATTTTTGAAAGTTGATTACCGCCTTTTCAGTTAAAGGTCCGTATATACCGTCCACTGGACCAGCCCAATAACCCTTATTATTAAGAGTACTTTGCAAGCTAGACACATCGGAACCCCTACTGCCAAATCTCAATAATCTGTATGATGAGTTTCCAGAACTATGATCTGCAAAGGCACCTGATATGTTAAATGTAACTAATAATAATATAAGGAAAAGGGATATAATTATTTTCCTTTTTTTATACATTTAAGGTACACTCCTCTCTTTGGAAGATTTAATCGTCTGTTTGGTTGTGTATCTATTACATAGACAATATTATATAAGTTTCGACATAATATGTCAATAAAATATAATAAAATCCATATATTACATAAAGCATATGTGATAATAAATATCTAAAATGTTATATGTAATATATAGATAAAACATTAAATATTGATTTACATGCATTAATATGGTAAAATACTGATAGTAAAGAAGAGTGTACTAGCATCTACTTGGTACCTCTGGTAAATTTTAGGTAATGTAAAAAGTTCTATGAAAAACTAATGTTATGGATAATACTGGGATAAACCAGTGGAATTATACTAAGTCCACCGTAGCCGCCCTTGACAAACAGTAATCAAATGATATTTAAAATAT
>NZ_JBAKFX010000131.1:0-2200 GCF_037577855.1 Dethiothermospora halolimnae
AAATAAAAACGGAAGAAATGTAAATGAGGGAATAAAACTTATAGATTATTTATTAAGCGATGAAGTGCAGATGAGACTCTATAATTCAGAAAGAGAACCCTATGTATTATTTTTTTATCCAGTAAATGAAGATATAGAAGGTGAAATAAAAGAGCTTGAGAAAAATAAAGACTTAAGTGATAAAGCATTGAGGATAAAAGCAGAAGAATTAGAAAAAATAAAGAGTGGAGAAAATAAACCTAAATTAACCTATGAAGATCAAAATATGAGTATATATATATTAAAAGATAAGCTATATAAGGATATATTTAAGCTAGTATTTGCAGATGAAGAGTACAGTGATAGTAAGTTAGAAAGAAAGCTACAGGAACTAGAGAATCAGTATAATATATATTTGAATGAATAAGAAAAACAATTGTTAATTGTGAATGGTCAATTGTTAATTATTGTGGCGACAGCTTAGGTTTAGGAGGTGTCGCTATTTTTGTTATTGAAGTAGTGGATTTTGTATATTTCATAATAGGATAATATGTTTATATTTAAAATAGAAAAAAATTTGGCAATATAGCTCTAAGAAAAAAGCTGATAAAAAAAATGAATTTTTTACATATATAAATACTCTTATAAATTAGGAGGGGATGGAATGAAAAGAATATTTATGCTTTTTATATTATTAGTAATGATCTTATCGGGATGTTTCCAAGGAGACACTGATAAAAAATCAATTTCAAATAACTTATTAGAAGAAACAAATAAAGATGAGGTAACAATAGCTATTTGGGAAGATGATTATATTTATTATCGAGTAAATTTTCTGATGCTAATATACGATCTTGATGAAATTGAAAAAGAAACGGGATTAAAAATAAAGTACGATATTATAAAAGGAGAAACTCAAGAGGAGTTTTTTAAAAAGTTAAATACCAAATTATATCTAGATAAGGGACCTACATTAATATACCTTTGTGAAACTCCAATAAAGATATATACAGATAGTGGTGTGGCTTTAAATTTAGATGGCAAATTAAAAAATTTAAATAAAATATATGATGCTATAAAAGATAAAGACAATTATTTTATACCAATAGGAATGAAAATTGAAAATTTTCTAATAGATAAAGATGAATTGGATTATCTAGGTATAAAAGAACTCGAATATAATTATAGTTGGCAGGACTATAAAATTATTAGAAATAAATGGTTACAAAAAAACGAAGTAAAACTAAGACGACACCTTATAAGAGATATATATGACTATAATATTAATCAACTGGATATTATAGATATAAAAAACAAAGAAGCAAATATAAATACAGAAGAAATGAAAAAGTGTATTAAAGGGTTAAGGAAAGAATTTTTTGGGGGAAAATATATATTGCCAAAAGATTTTAAAGAGGAAGATTACTATAATGCATATTTCACCACTAAAAAAATATCAGAACAAGGGAAAGAAGAATATAAAAGATTTATAAAATATCATCAAGATTATATATTCAGATATACGGGAGAACATGGACTTTACTCTTATGTAACAAACGAAAGAAATAAAGAAAATAAGATAGTAGTATCAAATATTGTGAGTAGAGATAGAAATTTATCATTGGGAGGATTCTTGGTAAATAAAAACGGAAGAAATGTAAATGGGGGAATAAAACTTATAGATTATTTATTAAGCGATGAAGTGCAGATGAGGCTTTATAATACCAAAAGTGAACCATATG
The DNA here is from genome assembly GCF_037577855.1 of Dethiothermospora halolimnae. Classification (NCBI taxonomy): domain Bacteria; kingdom Bacillati; phylum Bacillota; class Tissierellia; order Tissierellales; family Thermohalobacteraceae; genus Dethiothermospora; species Dethiothermospora halolimnae. The sequence continues at coordinate 1,722 of NZ_JBAKFX010000131.1, forward strand.
TGCTATTATTTTATCCAGTAAATAAAGATATAGAAGGTAAAATAAAAGAGCTTGAGAAAAATAGAGACTTAAGTAACAAAGCATTGAAGATAAAAGCAGAAGAATTACAAAAAATAAAAAGTGGAGAAAATAAACCTAAATTAACCTATGAAGATCAAAATATGAGCATATATATACTAAAAGATAAGCTATATAAAGCTATATTTAAGCTAGTATTTGCAGATGAAGAGTACAGTGATAGTAAGTTAGAAAGAAAGTTACAGGAGTTAGAGAATCAGTATAATATATATTTAAATGAATAAGAAAAGCAATTGTTAATTGTGAATGGTTAATTGTTAATTATTGTGGCGGTAACTTGGTTTTTATTAGTGACCGCTATTTTTATTATTAAGATAAATTTAAATTAATATATAATAGTTTTTCTATGTAAAGTGTACTTTGTGTAAAATATACGATATAATTACTTATAACAACATAAT
>NZ_JBAKFX010000132.1:0-2115 GCF_037577855.1 Dethiothermospora halolimnae
GGTATGATATAATATAACATATTATATTTATAAACAATAAAAGATAGGATAGATTAGATACCAAATACAATACTTTTAAATAAACCTTTTTAGTATTAAGTATTTTATTTTACAAATAATATAAAATACCTATTTATATCACAAATCAATAAAAATTAATTGTTATAAAATTATTTTTATAAATAAAAATGAAAAAGTTGAAAGATTTACTACTATATGATAGTTTATTTGTATAAAAATACAAAATGAAGATTCTGTATATTAATAATGGGAGTGTGGCTACATTGAGAAAAGAAATCAGCTCTGGAGGCGTTGTAGTATTTGGTAATGCAATATTACTTTTAAAGAGATATAACGGAGACTGGGTATTACCAAAAGGGAAGGTTGAAGAAAATGAAGAGATCGATCACGCAGCTGTACGGGAAGTATTTGAAGAAGGTGGTGTAAAGGGAAAGACCATAAAATATCTTGGGAAAATACATTATAGCTTTAGGGATTGTAGAGAAGAAAACGAAATAGTTAATAAAACAGTGCACTGGTATTTAATGATGGCAAGAAGTATGGATTGTACACCACAAAAGAATGAAGGATTTGTAGATGCTAGATTCGTTCACATGGATAGGGCAAAAAAAATAGCAAAATATGAAGATGAGAGAAATATTATTAAGAAGGCTATAGAACACTTAGATTAAAGGTTAGGGGTAGATATAAATGTCTTTTTCATCAAAAACTAAAACCCAATTATCACATATGGAAGTCAAAAAAGAATGTTGTCTTTTGGCGGAATTGGCTGCTTTAATAAGGATGAGTGGTACTATACAAATAGTAGGTTCGGGAAGGGTCAATGTAAGCTTTGCAACTGAAAATGCTGCTATAGCAAGAAGAATTTTTACATTATTAAAAGAATTATATAATGTTCATACAGAAGTAATGGTAAGAAGAAATAGACAACTTAAAAAGAATAATAATTATTTAGTAGTGGTAAATGATAAAGAAATGACAAGGGAAATATTATATGATGTAGGAATAACTAATAACAAAAAGGGTTTATTTCCCCTTAGATATAAAGTGCCTAAAAGAATAATTAAAAATAGGTGTTGTAAAAGGTCATATATAAGGGGAGCTTTTCTTGGTGGGGGATCAATAAGTGATCCAGAAAAAACTTATCATTTAGAATTTGTAACCCATAGTAGGGAGCACGGACAGGATTTATCAAAAATAATAAATTATTTTGAGCTAAATTCAAAAATTGTTGTAAGAAAGGATAATTATGTAGTATATTTAAAGGAAGGGGAACAAATAGTTGATTTACTAAATATCATAGGAGCCCATTCGGCATTACTTAAGCTGGAAGATATAAGAGTTTTAAAAGAAGTTAGGAATAATATTAATCGTATTGTTAACTGTGAAACAGCAAATTTAAGCAAAACTATAAATGCAGCAATTAGACAAATAGAAAATATAAAGTATGTAGATAAAACTATGGGAATAGAAAGTTTGCCTGATAAACTTATTGATATAGCCAGATTGAGATTGGAACATAAGGGAGCCAGCCTAAAGGAATTAGGAGAAATGTTAAGTCCACCGGTTGGAAAATCTGGGGTAAACCATAGGTTACGAAAAATAGAAAAAATTGCAGATAAGATTAAAAAAGGAAAGGGTGATAATTATGGAGAAAAAAAATGTAATAATTAAGAATAAAATAGGTTTACATGCTAGACCAGCTGCATTATTTGTACAAACTGCAAGTAAATTTTTAAGTGAGATATATTTGCAAATGGGGGATAAAAAAATTAATGCAAAGAGTATAATGGGGATTATGGCACTGGGGGTATCAGAAGGGGATGAAGTAACCATTATTACAGAAGGTGACGATGAAAAAAGAGCCATAGAAGAACTGGTAGATTTATTAGAAAATAAACTTTCTGAAGAATAGGTAGAAACCTATTCTTTTTTATTACCCTTTAATATTAGCAATCCTACAAAGGATCACGGGAATCGCATGAAGATTTATTCAAACCAAAACTTTCATCCGAAAATTTTTAAAAGCGACTAGCGTCGTATAAATATGAGATAAGATGTTAACTAATTTTGAAAAGAAGTATAATGTCTAAC
>NZ_JBAKFX010000133.1:0-2108 GCF_037577855.1 Dethiothermospora halolimnae
CATTAACTATATGTTCTGCTATTACTTTCTTAGCTTTATCCTCTGTCATTTTCACGTATGTTACCTTTTCTTCCCCAGGCTTGTACACTTCAACTATAGGCTCTAGGTCACATATTCCTATACATCCTGTTTGAGTAACGGTAACATCCCCTAAATTTCTTTTCTTAGTCTCTTCAAGTAATGCCATTAAAACAGGCCTAGCACCTGCAGATATTCCACAAGTTGCCATTCCCACTACTATTCTTGTTCCCTTTCTTTCTCCCCTTAATGTAACCTTATCAAGGGATGCTTCTCTAATCTTTTTTAACTCCTCTAGAGATTTCATTTAATACACCTCCAAATAATATGAATGATATCGTTTTCCTATTACATGTATTTGTTAATTATTTCTGGAACCTCATTAGCATCTAATTTTCCATAAACATCTTCATTTATAGTCATAACTGGAGCTAGTCCACATGCACCTATACATCTAGTAGCTTGCAGTGAAAATTTTCTGTCCTTAGTTGTACCGTCCACTTCTACTCCCAGTTGGTCTTTTATTTTATCTATAATATCTTGAGCTCCTTTAACATAGCAAGCTGTACCTAAACAAACACCTATTTGGTATTCTCCCTTTGGTACTAATGAGAACTGGGCATAGAATGTTGCAACACCATAAATTTCAGATAGTGGTATATTTAATTCTTCAGATATAATACTCTGAACCTCTATTGGAAGATATCCGAATATCTTTTGTGCTTTATGAAGCACTGGCATTAATGCTCCTTTTTTACCCTTATTTTCTTCAATAACTTCCCTTAATTTCTGGATATTTTCTTTGTTTGCGGCGAAATCAAACTTAAATTCCATCAGGTATCCTCCCCTTACATTATATTTAAATTTTTTTGTAAATGTTTAATATAAGTTGTAATCTTTTTAATTTTTCTGTCTAACCTCTATTTTAGTCCCTTTCATTATATTGGATTGTTTAAAAAATGTCAATTTCAAATTGAATTATTACAAAAAATCAATATTTATTAATATATAATTGTAAATTGTTAATAAGTTTCTTTAATAAATTTCAACATTGAAACATTTTTTCATTTTTGATTTCGTAACTATTTCATATTAGAAACAGACAGACCAGTGGAGGGGGAAAGATAGTGCAGAGTGTAGGGTACAGAGTAAAAAAATAAAGGATTAGCTAAAAGCCAATCCTTTCTCTCTGCTCCTTGCACTCTACTTTATAATTTGCCTCTTTTTACATAACTAGTATGAAGTAACCCATGGGCCTTGTGACTATTTGGTTTTTCTAAGAAATCACTATATAGTTTCTTTATCTCTGGATTTTCATGGGATTTTCTTATAGCTTTAGCTTCGTCTTCATCATAAAGGGCCTTGGCCCTTAAAGTTTTCACATCTTTAGTCATTCTATCCTTAGCACTTAGGTGAGGTTGACCTCCACCGGTTACACAACCACCTTCACATCCCATTATTTCTATAAAGTGATAGTCTGCTTCTCCACTTTTAATTTTTTCCATAAGTTTTCTAGCATTTCCCGTTCCATTTGCTACAGCTATCTTTACAGTTGTATCTCCAAGTTCTATTTCTGCCTCTTTGACCCCTGCTGTTCCCCTAACTTCATCATACTGTATTTTATCTAATTCTTCACCTAAAACAACTTCCGATACTGTTCTAAGGGCAGCCTCCATAACCCCACCTGTTGCTCCGAAGATTACCCCAGCTCCTGTTGACTCCCCTAATACTTCATCAAACTCTTCATCTTGTAAGTGGTTAAAATCTATTCTAACTTCCTTTACCATTTTACCTAATTCTCTAGTGGTAAGAACGTAATCCACATCCCTTAACCCAGTTATATGCAGCTCTTCTCTATTTGCTTCAAATTTCTTAGCCGTACACGGCATTATGGAAACCACAATTATTTCTTTTGGATTTATATTATTTTTTTCAGCATAATATGACTTAATAATAGAGCCCATCATTTGTTGTGGTGATTTACAACTTGATAAGTTATCTATTAATTCTGGATAGTTATGTTCACAAAACTTAATCCATCCCGGCGAACATGATGTTATCATTGGAAGTTTTCCACCATTTTCTAGTCT
>NZ_JBAKFX010000134.1:0-2084 GCF_037577855.1 Dethiothermospora halolimnae
GGGGCTGTCGGAAAATAGCAAATTTTAACTCGCCAGACCACAAATAAAGAAAAATGCTTAAGAACTTAATTTTAACTAGAAGTAAGTTTTTAAGCATTTTCTATTTTTTGACAAGAAAATTATTTCTGGACACAACAAAAAAACCTAGTACATATTTATTTTGTAAATTTTACTAAGCTACTTTTTCAGTATTTTTAGGCTCAAATCTCTTCAAAGTTCCTTGTAAAAATCTATGATATTTATTAAGATTTCTTCCCATGACATAAAACATCATTTCTTTATAGACTTTTTTCTTAGAACGATGATTAAATCTTCTTATTCCATCATTTTCTTTAATATCCCCAAAATGACCTTCGGTCTGTATAGAGCGTATTTGACGGTTTTTAATGCCTTTTTCACTAAGTATATTTTTTTCTGAGTGTTTCTTTAGTTCTTCCCAGTTTTCATTGATTTTCATTACTTTGTTCTTTTCTAGATCTTTATCTTCATCATAGTTGTATAGACATTCTGATTTATGTTTACATCCGCTACAATCTTCACATCCGTATACTTTATATGTCCTTGAAAAACCTTTTTCCCTTCGGGTCTCTACTCTAATTAACTTTAATTCCCTATTGGCATGACATATGTAATAGACTTGATTATCTCCATTTGCATCAGTTTTCTCTACCCTTTTCATATTATAGTGCTTTCCTATTTGCTGATAATATTTTCTGGTTTTCTTTTTTTCATGTTCTTGAAGCTTTATATAACTTTCTATATCATTATTTTTTAGATATAGCAGGTTTTTTTCACTACAATAACCACTATCAGCAGTAATGTCTTCCAACTTTACTCCTGTCATTTCATGGTGTTTTTCAATTATTGGTATAAGAGTGTTATAGTCAGTTCTATCTGAACTTACATATGTATGAATAATAAAATAATTTTCCACTGCAATCTGTACATTATATGCTGGTTTTAATTGTCCATTTAACATATGGTCTTCTTTCATTCTCATAAAAGTAGCCTCTACATCAGTTTTAGAATAGCTATTTCTATTATCCCCCATTATTTCAAAGGATTCCTTATACTTCATGAGTCTTTCCCCATATTCTTCAACTTTTTCATATATTCTTTGAAGTTCAGTTTTTTTCTGCCCTCTACCTTCTACAAAAATAATATCTTCTTCCTTAGCAATCTTTGTAAGGTTTGTCTGAAGGTCAAGAAGTTTAACAGGACATATATTGGATATTTTTATTACCTTATTATTAGAAATTTTCTTTTTCTTACTGAGCTTTCGTTCCTTGTTTTTTCTAATAATCTCTCTGACTTTGTCTATTCCTTCTATGACAAACATTTCTTCTTCATGAAGACTATATTTATCATCGTAACCATTTGAAGTTAAAAGTTTATTGTATCTTTCATAAATTTTTTCTATGGAGAAAAGTAGATTTGAAAGATGATAATTGATGCTTCCTCTCCATACAAAGGTATATCTATTAGCATTTGCTTCAAATTTTGTACCATCTATAAATAAAGATTTAAGAAATATAAGTCCTTCTTTTTCAAGAATTTTAACAAATTGATAATGAAGGTTTTCCATTATATAGGTAGTAGCTTTATCGTTCATAAAGTTATAAAAGGCATCTCTTTTAGGTCTTTCACCTTTTGCAAGCCACATAAAACATATATCTCTTTCACATAATTCCACAATTTTATCAACGCTTCTTACTCCTCGCATATTTGCATAGACTATAAGTGCGTACATCATAATTGGATTGTACCCTTTTCTTCCCTTATTACTGTACCTAGCTGTAAGCTGGTCAAAATTCAACTCCTCCAATACTTTTTTTAAGGTGTAGACTGCATCGTCTTCAGGTAATCCAATCTGATAAAGATTAAAATTCGCAATTTTTTGTTGCCCTATTTCAAAATAATCGTTATAATAGTAATTGTTCATGATAGTTATATAATATCATATTATATAACGGAAATGGGAAGGTTATTTTTAACCTTCCTTTTTTTCTTTTTTGCATAAAAAAATAATATAATGGATATCCATTATACTATTTTTTATTAACTGTCTATTTCCCGACAGCCCC